>CALFDU010000048.1 GCA_937950315.1 uncultured Saprospiraceae bacterium
TTCCTACTACAGCAATAAATTCGGGAAATGCATTGTTGTCAAAGTAGCCCCTTTTATAATCTTCTGGATAACTGGATACAGGAAAAACATCGACAATACCCGACATTGATTTAATTTCTTCTACATTAGAAATTTTATCAAGGGTCATCCCAAAAGCAGAGGGAAAAACAGGCATGGCATATAGCATTCCTTCTGTATGGTAATCTATTCCAAATTGTGTTTTACCACTCACAATATTTTTGACTTCTACATTCTTCTTGGAGTTACCAATAATGTTGAATGTTTCATTGTCTTTGAAAGCCACATCTTCAGGAATCGGCAATACCGAAGCAGCCGTCGCCATCTCGCCATATGTGGCGCTCTTGTTACTTGCCTTATGATGCAAAACACCTTTCCCTGTCTCAATTTCTTCCATAGGAACCTCCCATTGTTGTGCAGCCGCCTGCTTGAGCATTTGCTTGGCAGTTGCTCCAGCAGTTCTTAAGGGCTTCCATTTCATCATGATCCCTCTACTACCTCCCGTAAACTGTCCAAAAGCACCTCCCGGATATTTGTCTTTGTTGTATGGTGCCTGTTCCACGATCACATTTTTCCACTCAACATCCAACTCCTCCGCAACAATCATTGGCATCGACGTCAATACATTTTGACCAAATTCTGGGTTGGGCGAATAAATGGTAACGACTCCATTCTCCCCTATTTTGAGATATGAATTGAATTCATACCATTGCTCAGGCATCTCAATTTCATGTACCTCTTCCACATCGGGCTTGCAAGAAGTCAACCAAGAGAAACTTAAGAGCATTCCACCACCCGCCAGAGTAGAAGATTTGATAAAACTACGTCTGTTTATATTATTGCTTGAATTTTTCATTTGTAAGGTCTTAACTTATTAAACACTTTTAATCGCTGCTTTGATTCGATTATACGTTCCGCATCTGCAGATATTTCCATACATCGCATCATCAATTTCCTCATCAGACGGATTCGCATTTTTATTGAGCAAAGCAGAGGCACTCATGATCTGCCCCGCCTGGCAATAACCACATTGAGGAACATCATGCTCCACCCACGCCTTTTGCAAAGGATGGTCTCCCTTTTCAGAAAGTCCCTCTATCGTCGTGATCTTTTTGTCTTCAATATTCTCAATCGGCATAACACAAGACCTGATGGGTTCTCCATCAAGATGAACCGTACAAGCACCACATTGCGCAATACCACAACCATACTTGGTACCCGTCAATTGCAAATGATCTCTAAGCACCCATAATAAAGGAGTCTTAGGATCAATCGATAGTTTTTCTATCTTCCCATTGATGTTCACTTCCATTTGTTTCATAAATCCAATCTATGTTTAATCAATTTACTTTTATTTAAAGAGACTCCGTATTACAACACGTTTACACACAAAATCCCCATATTCATTGAGCCCGCCACACACCAATACTCATGTCATCCCAATCACATACACCCCACTTAAATAAATGTACAATATTTATGTTTCTAAAAACTATCTAGCAATACTATTTATTGTCGTTTAAGATGTGAGAAATACCATCTTACCTCAAAAAGAAACCCCTTCAATTTAGAAGGACCCGCCTTAGGAAGGCAAGCGTTAAAAAATTTTGCCTCTGCGCCGCATAAAATCTTTGAACTGTGTAACACGGCACGATAAAATTACGATACGATATGGGACAAAAAACCATCGAACAAAAAATCTCATGTGGAGTTTTTAAAGATGCGCGCAGGCGGAAAAATTTTAGCTTGTTTTCCTACAGCGGTGGGTTTTTCTTTGTTACTTTCTTTTGTGCGGCAGACAAAAGAAAGTAAGAAGTTATTTGAAATAAAATCTATAAAAAAAGCACTCCTTACATCAAGAAAATTTTAAAAAAAAATCGAGAATAACCAACTTCCCTTTGTGCGGTAGACAAAATAAAGTAAAAAGTCATTTGAAATAAAATCTATTCAAACAAGCACTTGATGTCTCAAGAAAATTTTTAAAAAAATTCGAAATAAAAAAAACATTTTATTCACTAGACAATATCGTCCGTATCGGAAACGGAATACTCACCCCTCCCTCCTCATACGCTTTCTTAATCAAAACAATCGCCCTACTCCTCGCCTTCGTCATTGTCTGCTGCTTAGTAGCCTGAATCCAAAAACGTATCTGAATATTAATCGCACTATCTCCAAAAGCAGTATAATAAAACTCAAAATCTTCACTCCTGTATGGAAACTCCTTAATGATCGCATTTTTTGTGATACTAATGACCTTTTCCAAATCAGAATCATAACCTACGCCAACATCAATCATGACACGTAGGTCTTTGGTCAAACTATAATTCTTATATGGATTATTGGAGATTGAATTATTGGGAATGACAACCAAATTGTTATCGACTGTGCGAATCTTGGTATCTCTCAAATTTATTTCTTCCACACTGCCAGCGAATCCATTCGTCTCAATAAAATCTCCTACGTTTATATCGTTTTTGATAGAGAGGGAGATTCCTGAAAAAGTATTGGACAAGGTTCCTTGGACGGCCAAACCGATGGCGATTCCTGCGACACCGGCACCAGCAATCAATGAATTCAGCGCTTGATCCAGATTGAGTATGCCGAGGGCGAGTATAATCCCAAGAACAATGATCACAATCGAAAAAGCACTACCGATCAAACTTTTGATCGACCCTTGCATCGAGCTCTTTTCGAGCGATATTGCAATTCGCTTACTGATCTTTCTTGACAGATAAATCGCCAAAATAAAAACGACAGATGCCAATAATAAATTGGGAAGATTCAGGATGATATTATCCACCCATTGTATCAACTTATTAACCAAATTGTCAAACGATAATTTTAATTGATCTCCCACGAGCTTGGTTTTTTTGTATCCGATTTAAAATGTAAGAGCCATTGAAATAGCCTTTTAAATGGGATGGGGTTAGTAGGAAATCAAGGTAGGTAAAATAGTTGGTGTAGGTTGCTAGGTTAAGTAAAAATATTATCGATGGCAATAACCTCTCTATATTTCCACACCATTAATAAACGTATTTACAAAATTCATTAATTTCTTTAGGATCGAATCGCCAATAGATTTTCTCTTAAGGACAGATGGCTTCTCTCCATCAATTAAATTAAGCAACTCGTCTCGCAATGGTTCTCTTTCAGCAAACAAGTAATCTTCAATTAGTTTTTGCGTTCTTTCTGAAGACAGATTTTCTTTGGTGACAAATTCATCAAATGCCTTTTGTTGTTCCATGGTCCAGAACTTTTCAAATTCATCTGGTATATCATCGGCATCCTCTATCGTAGGAAGATTCTCTAAAATGAACTTTTCAATTAGCTCGCGTTTACTTCTCAAATTGGCTTCGCCTGAAAGTAAATCCATAATCTCCTTTCGCTTTGTCTCTTGTTCTGTATCCGTTGTGTCTTTTAGTGCTGCCAACAATTTAAGGATGTAAGTCACATTAATTTCATCTCTGTGAATCAGCTCCAATTCAAAATCTACATCATCAAGAATAGACACCTTTTCTTTGGCTGTATCGTACTTAACTTTTTGCCAGAGATCGAGATACTTACTTCTAAAATCATTGAAATCTTGCTCGTCCATTGTCAAGTCTTCCCAATCAAATTCAGAAAAGGTAGACATCGTATTTTTAAGACGCATCAATGCTCTGAAAGCTTGCACAAAAGCCAATTCACTTTCTTCACTGACCAAATCATTAACACTATTTACTGTTGGCGTAATTTTTAATAATTCAACATAGGCTTCATCAAACTTCTTGACATAATCATCATATGGTTTCATGATGATGACCTCAATGGCTTCTTTGTTGCTGAAAAGCGTGATAGCTTTATCTGTCGCCTCTTTTAGATTTCTAAAAACAACAATGTTACCCTGTGATTTTTGTTCGTTGACAATTCTATTGGTACGGGAATAGGCTTGAATGAGACCGTGGTATTTTAGATTCTTGTCTACATACAAGGTGTTAAGTGGTGGGCTATCAAACCCTGTCAAAAACATATTTACGACCAACAACAAATCAATTTTACGTGACTTGACTTTTTTGGAAATGTCATTGTAGTAGTTGTAGAATGATTTGCTTTCCTTGGTTGAAAAATTAGAACCAAACATCTCATTGTAATGACCTATATAACTTTCTAATTTATCGCGTTTATGGGCATTCATACCATACAGGGCTGGCGCCTCCTCCACAACAGATACTTCGTCTGCAATAAATCCTTGTGCATCTGCATCTTCTTCATTTGCTACATAACTAAATATGGTAGCTATTTTAAGATTGTGCTCGCCTGCTTGCTTTTTGCGATAAAATATGTCGTAGTACTTCACCAACATATCTGTACTACCTACGCAGAACATACCCGTGAATTCTCTTCGATGCGTCTTGCGATCGTGATTGGTGATAATGTAATCTGCGATCTTCTCCAACCTGCTATCCGACTCCATCAATTCTCGCTTATCAATATCTTCTACCTCTATGTCAATCTCCGTAGCACTCTCTTTCTTTTTGTATTTACCGACGTACTCAACCGAAAACTTTAGTACATTTTCATCTTTGATTGCATCGGTAATCACATACTTGTGTAGACAATCTCCAAATAGTTCTTTGGTGGTACGCTTACCCAATTCATTCTTAACGGCATTGTCTTTAAATATAGGTGTTCCGGTAAATCCAAACATTTGGAAATTGTTAAAAAAGGCCTTTATTCTATTATGGGTTTCCCCAAATTGGCTTCGATGACATTCATCAAAAATGAAAACGATCCGTTCATCAATCATACGTTCCATCTGAGTCAGATACTGCTTCTTACTGATGGCAGTATTCAATTTCTGAATCGTAGTTACGATGATCTTGGTATCATCACCAAACTGCTTCACCAATGCCTTGGTGTTATCCGTTCCATCGATACTCCCTTTTGAAAAACTATTAAATTCCTTGGTTGTTTGATAATCCAAATCCTTTCTGTCCACAACAAACACCACCTTCTTCACCTGTGGTATCTTCATGATAATCTGACTGGCTTTAAATGACGTCAATGTTTTACCTGAACCGGTCGTATGCCAGATGTAACCATTGCTCGTGCTGTTTTGCACCTTATCAATGATCTTCTCAACAGCATAATATTGATACGGACGCAGCACCATCAATATCTTATGCGTCTCATTCAGAACAATATATTTACATATCATCTTAGAGATATGACAAGGCTCCAAAAATTCTGTGGTAAACCCATTGAGAATATTGGTCAGACGCTTGTTCTCATTGTTTGTCCAATAGAATGTTTGCTTATAATTTAAGGCTTGCAATCTATTGTTGGAATAGTATTTTGTATTGAC
>CALFDU010000049.1 GCA_937950315.1 uncultured Saprospiraceae bacterium
ACAGGCGATGAAATTGTTTGTGTGAATGATATTTATGGAGGTTCACACCGTCAGTTAACCAAGGTGTACGATCAATTTGGCATTAGCTCAAAATTTATAGACATGTCCAATGTCTCAGAAATCGAAAACTCTATCGGACCCAATACCAAATTGCTATGGCTTGAAACACCGACCAATCCCATGTTGAAAATTGTTGATATTGCAGCCATTGCCAAGGTGGCAAAAGCGAAAGGAGTGTTGACAATCGTAGATAATACTTTTGCTTCCCCATATCTTCAGAATCCACTTGACTTGGGTGCAGACATGGTTATGCACAGTGCAACCAAATACATCAATGGGCACTCGGATGTTATCCTAGGAGCAGTCATCACCAACAATGAGGAGCTATCTGATAAACTTGCTTTCATTCAAAAAGCAGTCGGTGCCATTCCTGGGCCGCAAGATTGCTTCTTAACCATCAGAGGAATCAAAACACTGCATGTCAGGGTACAGCGTGCTTGCGAAAACGCAAAGGAAATTGCAAACTTCCTACGTGCGCACGATAAAGTATCAAGGGTTTATTATCCAGGATTTGAAGATCATCCAAATCATGAAGTAGCAAAAGCACAAATGCGAGAATTCGGTGCCATGATTTCATTTGATCTGTACGATAACTCGCAAGAAAATGCGTACAAAGTATTGAGTGGAACTCATTATTTTGCCCTGGCAGAATCACTGGGTGGAGTAGAGTCCCTGATTGGTCATCCTGCTTCAATGACACACGCTTCTATTCCAAGAGAAGAAAGATTGAAAGTGGGCTTAACGGATTCATTGATCCGCTTGAGTATTGGTATTGAAAATGTAGAAGACTTAATAGAAGATTTGGCAAAGGCTTTGGCATAAGTATAAAACTGACTCACCCGAAGTTCTATTTGTCTACCATCTCCAGCTGCTGATGGTAGGCTTGAAGTCTTGTATTGGCATTGCTGTCTACCAATAAAATGACCACCATCATACCAATTGTTGTAATACAAATGGCTCGCCATAGAGGAGCATCGATAAATACTATCAGCAAGCAAGACCCAATGATGATAAATGGTATCACTTTGAAAACGATGGTTTTGTATTCGTTCAATGATTTTTGAGTTCGGACTATTTCAGACTTTACAAATTCGGATGCATTGCTATTGTATGCTTCCGCAAAGCTCGTTATCCGAGATTTATTTGCAAAGAATATACCCACACCCACAGCCAAAAGAAGAAGGCCACACACCAAAGTCGGATAGATGAATGCTTTGGCAGTTTGTGTTTTACCCAATTGCCAAAAACCCACACTGGCAATTAAGAACAAGAAGGCTGCTAGAATAAAAAATCTAGCGGAAAAAACTTCGGCCTTGGCCCATTCGACGGCTACTTTTAATATATCCATGGTTTAGTTCATTTTGTATTTGTCTCGGTATTCCGACGGACTGATGCCTTCCTTCTTTTTAAACAGTCTTGAAAAATATGGAGGATATTCAAATCCCAATTCATAAGCCACTTCTGCAATGCTTTTGTTTGGTTGCAACAAAATATTCTTTGCTTCATCAATCAGGTATAAGTGCAAATGCTCGGTAGTTGTTTTGCCTGTTTCTTTTTTAAGTGTATCGCTGAGATAGCGCTGAGAAACAGATAATTCTTTCGCTATTTGTTCGATATTTGGCAGTCCCGATTCCTTTAAAGTGCCGGACTCAAAATATTCAGCAATGAGTGCATTGAATTTTTCCAAAAGATTGGTAGAGAACTCTTTTCTGTTTAAAAATTGTCTTTCGTAAAAACGATTGGCATATTTTAAAAGGGTGTCAAGTTGAGAGATGATGATTTCTTTGCTGAATTCATCCTGATTGTTTTGGTATTCCGATTTGATATTCTCGACAATGGTTTCTAATTGTTTTTCTTCTGTAGGCGAAAGATGAAGGGCTTCATTGATCGAGTATGAAAAAAAATTGTACTTCTTTATTTGTTGAGCCAATGTTGTCCCTTTTAAAAAATCTTCGTGGAAAGTAATTGAAAATCCTTTTTGCTCAAATACCACACTACTGTCCCATTGCAAGACTTGTCTAGGCGAAATGAAGATCAATGCACCGTTGGTAAAGTCGTAATTTGTTCTTCCGTAGTTTAGTGCTCCCTTTACTATTTTTTTTAAGCTGATAGAATAGCAATCATTGGTAATAGGAGGCGAACTTTCTTTTGGACAAGGCAGAAATCCTTCACCTTGAACAGAAAAGACGCTGAGCATAGGATGCTCGGGACGAGGTAATTCTATGTAGTCCAGATAGGCCGACAATGTTTTGAAGTGCTGCATTTTGCTAGATTAAATTCCATGTGTGGTTGGTCTCTTTTTCTGAAACTTCCCACAATTTTTTGGCGATGTCTTTATCCTGAGCAAATGATTCTAAATTGCATTCACCAACAGGACCGGTCCATTGCAATCTACCAGTAGGTCCATAATATGCCTTTGGATTTAAATTTTCTTTGTTTTCAGTAGCACAAAGTATTTCGGGATATGCGCCCTTTTCTGCAGTTTGAACCAACGGTGTTTTTGACATTAAACCAAAGATAATCCTATCTCTCAATCCACCGCTATTTTTTATGAGTGAGGTTGCAGACGATCCAGGATGGCATACATACACGCCTACATTCTTATTGGCTGAGCTGATTCTATCTTGAAGTTCATAAGCAAACATGATCTGTGCTAATTTGCTATGACAATAGGTTTTCATTGGGTTGTAGTTTTTGTCCCAATTCATATCATCAAACTGAATAGTCTTGATTCCCATTTTGTATCCTTCACTACCCACTACCACAATACGTCCTTGAGATTTGTCAAGTGAATCAAACAGGGATCCACACAATACAAAGTGGCCATAATGATTTACTCCTATGTGACTTTCAAAACCATCTGGAGTTAATACTTGCTTAGGGACCTGCGCTATAGCAGCATTGCATATGAGGGCTTCGATTTTAGGAACCTTCTTTTTTATTTCTTCAACGGCGTTTTGTACGGAAGAAAGTTCAGACAAGTCCATTTTAATAAATGACACATTGATGTCCGCACCTAGTTCGGCTTTAAGGTCTGCAATGGCTTTGTTTGATCTTTGTTCATTTCGATTGAGCATCACAACCTCAGCACCTTTGCTCAACAGGATTTTACTAGCCTCAAATCCCGTTCCTGAATTTGCCCCAGTGATGAGGTAGGTTTTACCACTTAAATTCCCTAAGCGTTCTGGTGTCCATCCATTTTGTCCAAATTTATTTGAAGCCATAGTTGTCTTTTGTTTTTGTATTACAAGAATTCATCAAAGGTAGACTTTAGGCTTTTAATTCAAGTTATACAAAATCTCGAAATGTGTATACTTTTTGGTTGAATGGCCGAACAGGCTATTTATGATTGTTGCGCATAAAAAAAGTCCGAACAGCAATTGCCATTCGGACCCTGATATGTTCGGATTAAATTTAATTTACTTGCTTAGATATGTCTTCAATCCATAACTTGCTAAAACTCCTTCCCCGGTAGCAGCAGCTACCTGTGCAATCGCCCCTTCACGACAATCTCCCGCTGCAAAAATCCCTTCTACAGAAGTATTGGCCATTCCAGTAGTTTTGATGAAGCCTCTTTGATCCAATTCTACCAAGTCCGCAAATGATTTTGTGTTTGGGATTAGGCCAATGAAAATGAAAGCGCCATCAGCATGAATCATGCTTTCTTCTCCTGTCTCATTGTCTTTGACTTTAAGTCCTTCAAAGAGTCCTTGATCATTGGCAACAAACTCTGTGGAAGTCTGATTCATGTAGGTGCTGATATTATCAATCTTTTCTAATTTTTCAATATAGGTTTCTGATGCAGAAAAGTTGGGCATGATATTGACGATCTTTACTGATTTAACAAAACCTGCCAAGAAAATCCCTTCTTCCAATGCGGAATTACCACCTCCTACAACAATAATGTCCTTGTCTCTGTAAAAGGCACCATCACAAGTGGCACAAAAATGTACTCCACTTCCAATCAACTCCTGCTCTCCTGGAATATTCAATTGTCGATAAGTAGAACCAGTCGAAAGCACCACTGACTTTCCTATATGCGTATTGGATTTTGTTTGCACTTTAAAAAGATCTCCTTCTTTGGTAATAGAAGTAACATCTTCTCCTGTTTTAATTTTTGCACCATATACTCTTGCTTGCTCTTCCATCTTATCCATCAAGGCCGGTCCAGATATATTGGTGAAGCCTGGATAATTTTCAATTTTCTGAGTAAGGAATGCATTTCCACCGATCGTTTTCTTTTCCAAAATCAAAGAGTCATACCTGTCTCTCTGCGCATAGATTGAAGTAGTCAATCCTGCCGCCCCGCCACCAATAATGATGGTGTCATAAATGTGTTCTTCTTTTACGACATCAATTTTTAAGGCTTGGCGCAATTCGTCGTTTTCTGGTTCTACAAAGACTTGATCGTCATTGATAACAATAGTAGGAATTTTCCTTTTCCCGTTGTTCAATTCTTTGATGAGAGGAATGGCCCATTCGTTTTCATCTTTATCAATTTCAATATATTGAAAGTTGATATTGTTGTCTGTCAAAAATGCTTTTGATTTGCGACAATCTGGACACCAATCTGCACCATACATAATGATTCTGTAATCTTCGTTTATACCAAGCGCCGCAGCCAATTGACTGTTATCAGGATTGGTATATGTTTTTCCGTTGATCAATAGCGTAGGGATGATCCTTTTACCATTATTAATCAATTCTACTTTTTTGGTAGCTTCTTCGTTTAGGTCAACATCGATATAGTTGTACTCAATATTATTTTCTTTCAAAAATGCTTTTGCTCTTTGGCAATCTGGACACCAATCGGCGCCATACATGACTATTTTGTTCATTACTAGTAGTTGTTTAAATTAATTATTAAAAATAAATAAAAAGTAGATTCACTGTACCATACAATGAATCTACTTTACTATTTAATTAACCAATTTTTTTTGGTGATGTTTCTTTTGAACAAGCCCGATCACTTTATTCAATTGTCACCTGATATATAATTACAGTTCTGCTATGCAGTAACTAGATCAATTGCTTTTGCTGATGGGAAGTCTACTGGAACTTGTATGGTCTTGTATAAGTAATTTGTAATGGTGATTTCACCAACTTGATTGAATACATCTATGAGGTTTTCTTTCGTCCATCCGTGTGAAAAGAAGTTATCAACTATTTCTGGATTTGTTGCTCCTTTGCTTTCTGCGATATTTCTTGTGAGCCTTGCGAGAGCATTGAGCCTTGAGTCGAAAGAAGCTTCTCCTTTTCTGAGTTCAACGATCTGTTCAGGTGTGTAACCGTTCATACCGGCTATTGCGGTATGTGCAGAGAGGCAATATTGGCACTGATTATACTCACTTATTGTGAGATTAACTACCTCCTGTTCTTTTGTTTTTAGTGATGATTCTGCGTTGGCAAATTCGAGGAAGTTTTTGAGTCCATTTTCACTCGCTGCCATGGTTGCATATATATTTGGAACAAAACCCACAGCTTTTTCTAGATTATCGAAAATTCCTTGGTTATTCTCACTTACTTCATTTCTTGTCGGAACATTAAATTTTGACATGATTCATATTTTTAATTGTTAGTAGGAAATATTTCCTTTTTGTTACAATACAAAGATGTGCGGGTTTTCATGCCTAGATAAGGTGTAGGTTTCCTTAAGAATGGTAGATTCTTCCCTTCATGAGAAATTCATGAGAAATTGTAGGATTGAATGAAGCTTATAGGCTATAAAATCACAGAAAAAGAATGCATTCAATCAGTGAAATGTAAAACTACATCGTGATTTTTAGTTCGAATCAGTGTAATAGACGATTCTTGATTGCTTGAATCAAGGAGAATGGTTTTAATTTTCGATTTAGCTGTGCTAATATTTTGAGCTGTGAATTCCAATCCAATGAATGGTTGACACAATTTCTAAACCTTCAAAATATTGGAAATCCTAAAAGTCTAAGTTTTTCTTGCTACTAATTAACCAGCTTATCATGTACCTCAGTCAACTTTCTTTGTATGTCTGAAAGTTTATCTTCGATAAAACCATCATAAGAAGCTTTCGTATCTGAAAAGCAAAGGTGGGCATAGTATTCCCATACTTCATCGACATCAGCGTAGGACATGGCATAGGGTAGGTAAGACTCGTTGTCAGAAACCATAAACAACTGATTCTTTGGATCGTCTTTTTTAAGACGCTTGTAGACTACACCATTTTCTTTGCTGACAACAATGTATGTTTTGCCATCCTTGATGTCATTCAAGTTTTCTAGATATCTAGATATGATGATAGATCCTGGCTCAATTGGCAACATAGAATCTCCTCGGATCTCAAATCCACGGTAAGTACCCACCGGAATATTAGGGAATTTAATCTTTGGAAGATCTTTGATGTATTCTGGATCTTGGAAACTGTCCAAATATCCTGCAGCTGCTTTGGTTTCTACCAACTCAATGTTCTCATTGTCATCGGCATCCGTAGATATGGCCAATACCTTCAACTGCCCTGGAGCAGAAGGCGTACCACCAAACTGCAATTTGGTTTTCAAAAGCTCATCAGTGGAGACCTTATAATAGGCAGCAAGCCTAATCAAAGTCTCTACATTAGGCTCTGTATAGCCTCTTTCGTAATCCCCAAGCGTAGTTCTTGGGATACTCAATTCATCAGCCAAGGTCTGCTGAGACAGACTATTTAGCTTCCTTAGGTATTTTAGATTATCTGCTAACATGTCCCAAATATATGCATATTTTTGGATATGTCGAAATTTATGATATTTAATGTCATTATTTCCGACTTATATGTATTCTTATTCCTATTAGCTCGTTGCCTTCTGTTTTTCTTTTCGAGCCTTATTTCTTTTGATTTGCTTTATCCAATCTCGGATGGATCGACCAAAATAGGAAATAGACAACATTCCTAATAGAATTGAGAGGATGACCAGGCTTGTTCCGACAATTTCTAAGTCGGTAGTTATTAAAACATATAATCCTACGCCCACAAGTAAAATGGCCAGCAATAGGGTCAAAATTCCGTAGACCAACCAATGTCCTGCCTGCAATAGTTCTGGTTCGCCAAGCTTGTCTTTTTTAAGTTCATGCCTGATCTTTTGAATCTTTAGTTTGACATACTCGGTTATGAAATTGCCTTTTTTAATAGGTAGCTCATGCGCTTCTTCATTTTGTTTATCTCTTGAATCTTGTGTCGGTGTAGAAAATGAAACACTACTAGTAAACAGAAATACAAGTAGGGAAGTGTATAGTATGAAAGTCTTTGACATCACAGTCTGAGGTATCATTTGTTCTATATGTTTACCTTAAAAAAGAAGAAATTGTAAATTGAATGCTACTGATATTCAGTGCGTAGATCTAGCCTTCTACAAGTGCCTTTCTGCATGATATGAAGATCTTACCAACGGTCCACTCTCCACAAAGTCAAAACCTTTTTTCATGCCTTCTTCTTTATAAAAAGCAAATACGTCTGGATGTATAAAATCTTCTACCGCTAGGTGGTGCTTTGTTGGTCTTAGATATTGACCAATGGTCAATACATCACATCCATGCGCTACCAAGTCGTCCATGATCTTCAACACCTGATCCTGCGTTTCACCCAATCCTACCATAATTCCGGACTTGGTTCTTTTGCCAGCCTCCTTGGTGATTTTTATTTGCTCAAGAGAGCGAGCATACTTTGCTTGTGGTCTTACTTTTCTATAAAGGGCTTCTACTGTTTCCATGTTGTGAGAAACTACTTCTTGTCCTCCTTCGATCATTCTATGTAAGGCATCCCAGTTGGCCCTTACGTCAGGAATCAAAGTTTCTATGGTAGTAGTAGGTGATTGTTCTTTTACGGCTACAACTGTTTGATACCAAATCTCTGCTCCTCGATCTTTCAACTCATCTCTATTTACGGAAGTGATAACAGCATGCTTTACTTCCATTAAGCGAATAGCTTCGGCAACACGCCTTGGCTCATCTTCGTCGTATTCAGGTGGCCTTCCTGTTTTTACTGCACAGAAAGAGCAGCTTCTTGTACAGACATTGCCCAAGATCATAAAAGTGGCAGTCCCTGCTCCCCAGCATTCTCCCATATTAGGGCAATTTCCACTTTGGCAGATGGTATGTAATTTATATTCATCAACCAAAGATCTTACATGCTTGTACTCTTTACCAATCGGTAATTTTACACGCAACCAATCTGGTTTCTTAACTCTTGTCTCCTTGGGAATTTTATTTACTACAGGTAGTTCTAACAATGTCTAGTTTTTACGCATGCCAAATTGCATGTTTGCGAATAATTTAATGAAATACGGCTTGTTACTTTGTCCCAGTGACTCCGCCATAAGTTCAATATCTCTGATGTACAAGTCGGCCATCAATCCTAGCTCGATCGCCTTCACATATTTATCAAATGCACCGAGTGCAAAATGTCCTGCTATTTTTCCTTGAATACCTGGTATTACCCTGATTTCAGTAATGCCTCTGAATGGGCTAGAAGCCCCATTGATATCATTGAAAGTCAAGAACTTTTCTGCCGTTTCTTCGGTGAATCTACTGTCTCTATATTCCAATTCACCTTCCGTTTCTGTTGGGCGATAGATCAAGTTTAAGTAGTAAGGTTTCAGCAATCCCACTGCTGGTCCAAATGAATAAGAATATCCAACCGCCAGCCCTTTTCTCTTTGCCTTTTCCGATAGGTATTTTTTAAATCCGATACTCCCTCTCACATTGATAAAGCTATTCACTTTTCCAAATACAAAAGGTCTCGATCCACCCACCGGAGTGAAACTGTAATTTTTATTTTGCTTACGCTCTCTGATGTCCTTGAGTACACCCAACTCCAAGCTATAATACTTGGTCTTTTTATAGGTCAATACTTCACCTGTGTTATAAGCAAACGCATATCCATTTTCATGCAATTTGAAATCCAAGGACCACTCATATTTATATACCACACCCTTCAAGTCGAGCTCCACCAGCTTCGGCTGAAGAATTCTCTGAGCATTCATCTGAAATGCCACGAATATCAATAATATGGTCGAAATAAATTTCATCTTAGATTATAAACGAATTTAGCCCATAAATGGTTTGAAATCAAAAGATTTTCAAGTTATTAGGAGCTAAGTAGTCCGATAAAAGCGTTTATGTACCTTTGGAAACAGTGATAAGTAGCAAAATAACCATAAAAACCAGCATTGATAGCCCTCGACTGGCTTACACGCTTGATTTTATTTTTAATCATTTTTTTGATTGCGGCTTCGATTTGAATCCCGATTCGCATCAAAATCTTCCTTGTATTAGCTACAACAACTCTTCCTCGGATATCAATAATTTGTCCATACCTGCATCT
>CALFDU010000050.1 GCA_937950315.1 uncultured Saprospiraceae bacterium
CCTGTTACGACTATTAGTTTCTCTTTTGGAAGTACAACTTCAATGTCTTTTAGGTTGTTAGACCTAGCTCCTTTGATGTGTATAAACTCTTTTGGGGAGTATTCCTTGCCTACTGTTTTCTTTTTCGCTTTCAATTATATGCTTAACGATTGATCTAGAATAAAGTTTAATGAGCGAAAATACCCAATTATATCAGATATATAACTTATTTAAGGCATTGAACGCAATAAGTGTTATGCGTGCACTGTTTAATAGTTCAGTTAAGGATGTGTTAATTTAATTTTAACACTTGAATCCAACATAAATTATCAGCATCTTTACACCTATTAGTTAAATCACATCAAACTTTATTGCCTATATAGCAAACTTTACACTTAATATTTTTTCACGGTTTACGAAAACTATTACTACAATGAGTGTAAAGAAACTAGATGATAGAGAGTTAATCAACCTCTATTTAAAAGGTGATGAAAATGCCTTCGCAGAACTTTTAGGACGTCACAGAGATCGTATTTATACGCAGATTTACCTGTTTGTTAAGGACAGAGATTTGGCAGAAGACATCTTTCAAGACGTTTTTATCAAAATTATCAAGACACTAAGAAAAGGAAAGTACAACCACGAAGGGAAATTCCTTCAATGGGCACTAAGAATTTCTTACAACTTGTGTGTGGATCAATTCAGAAGACAAAAAAGAAGAACAAAAGTTTCCTCTAGTGAAACCTTTGACATCTTTGATGTTTTGGAAACTAAGGATCCTAACATGGAGCAGAACATGATCAAATCTCAAAAGCACACGTTGATTCGCCAGTTGGTAGATCAATTACCTGCTGAACAAAGAGAAGTTGTCATTCTTAGACATTATGCTGATATGAGCTTTAAGGAAATTTCAAAATTGACGAAAGTAAGTATCAATACTGCATTGGGAAGAATGAGATATGCTCTGATCAACATGCGTAAGATGATTGAAAACAAAGAAGCTTTGTTGGTAGGCTAAATTATCAATCCGCCTGCCGGTAGCAGGAAAGTATATTGGTGATTCCAATAGACGCCACTCTGAATAAATTTTACAATACACAACTACCAAAAACTCATACACTAAGTAGTAAAACCTTTTACAAAAAAAGCCTTGTCGAGAGACAAGGCTTTTTTTATTTATATACTCAAAAGTAAAGTCTTTTCTTAATTACAAATATCCATCACGGCTTTGGCAATTGTTTTAGCAACATCTAGATTCTTGGCTTTGTCTTTACTCACATCTACCGTTACCTGAAAAACTACATTTTTATGTAACACACTTACTGTGCCTGATGAAAACTTCACATGAGTATCTGTAATGGCTCTATCTCCTAGCCCATCAATTCTATTTCGATCCATTTCTTTAAAGTTTTTAATGGTCATCTTTTCTATCAAATCTTTTTCCCCTTTTGCTACTCTTTCATTGTAACTGGCCTCTCTAGCAGCTATTTCCTCTTTTGATGGCATAGGATATGAAGAATCAAACCACTGCTCCACTGTCATCTTGGTTTTAGATTTATCATACGTTCTAAACTGGCCGACATTTATCAAGTCATTCAATTCAGAATCAAAATTACCGGCCGCAGTTTTGATTTTTTCCATTCTTCCTGAATTCCACAAATAGGCGCAATCCTGTCGCTTAAGCATTTCAAGATTTTGTGATTGATTTATCTTCACCTTGGATGGGTCTTGACCAGCGAGTGTAATGATTTCCTCAATCGACAAGATGTCACATGGCTTTTCTGCATATTTCTCTAGACAAGAGGTTTCTGAGGATTTAGAAGACCTGAATGCTGTTGAGGTATCTTCTGAAGTTGTGGGACTAGCATTAGAACAAGCAATGAGAAAAAGAGTTACCAGAAAAGTTCCAGCACTTAAGTAGTTCATATGATTAATTTTTAAAGGGTTATTTTATACCTAAAAGGTATAATTATTTTTAAATCCAAACATCATGGAAAACCCGTAAAATTATTTCAATCTCCGAAAGAGATTAAAAATCTAAATCTCATTTACAAAATCACTAAATATTTTCTTGTGGAGATCTAAATCCATTATGGGAGAAAGTGCTACTCTGGCAATATAATCTTTGTCCCCTTCCTTGGTTGTCCCCTGTGTAGAAGTTGCAGGAATCGTCCAATAACAACCTTTCAATTGGCCATAACTTACACAGTATTTACTTTCATTGGGGATAGAAGTGATCATCATTTTTATCAACTTATGATTCAGTGATCTTTTATATGCTTCTCGCTCTAGGTCTGTATTTCCTTTAGTAGGAAGATCTAGCGAAAAGACTGAAGGAGTAAATCCATAATCGGCCAATTCTTTAGAGACAAAGTTAATTTTTGCTTCAGGCAGTATTTGCTGGATATAATCCACAAAGGATCTTGTATTTATATACGCATCCGCGATTCTTTGAATCATTGAAGGAAGTTGTTTAGCAAGAATTTCATACTGTAGATCTGTTGCTTCATTATCACATAGGCTTAAATGCAATTCGATCTTTTCCATTAAACCTGCTGCTTTGGTATTGCTTACGGCATAACCTGCCGTACACAATCCTCCACTAGGAAATTTTGACCCACTTGCATAAACAATTGTTCTTACTGTTGATAAAATTTCTCCTTCTCCGAGGAAATGAACATTGGGGCAGAAGGTTTGATCTAAAATAAATACTGGATCAACTGCCACTTTATTGTCAATCGTTTTTCGTTCTTTTCCAAGTGCTTCTTTTAATCGATTTAAATCGGGAACTTCAACACGCGGGTTGGTAGGAATTTCTGCGATAATATATGGAATAGCATCTTCTTTGGCTACTTCATCTAGAATGGTTTCAATCCCGTCGACCATGTCCTTTCCTCCATCTACAGCTAAGTCAACAATCTCTACATCAGTAATGCATGCCGCCACTCTTCTTGCTTGATCGTTGGTGCCACCATAACAATTTGGTGGCACAATAAATTTAATTGCTTTGCCAGGATGTGTTTCTCTTGCATCGTGTATCAAGCCCATCATAATTGCATACTGCATCGACAACCCACTAGAAGCAACCAATGACTTTACATCCGATTCTGTCACCTGTGCCAAAGAA
The DNA here is from genome assembly GCA_937950315.1 of uncultured Saprospiraceae bacterium. Classification (GTDB taxonomy): domain Bacteria; phylum Bacteroidota; class Bacteroidia; order Chitinophagales; family Saprospiraceae; genus JAHDBF01. Next base: position 3,107 of record CALFDU010000050.1, read on the forward strand.
TTGACAACCGATGCTTTATCAGATTCTACATTGCTCAGTTTAGAATTACCATCTTGTTCACCGACATAATTGTTTAATACCGTTAGACAATTCGCCGGAGTCATGGCAATGGTTTCTCTTCTTCTTACATGTTGAATTTCAGAAATGTAATTATCGTTTGATGCTCCATTTACAACGATTACACTACCTAAGTTTGAATGCGTATTCACATGAAAGTCTACGTTTGATTTAAGTTCTAGATTTATAATATCTTCTTGTTGAGATATAAAAATTATACTTCCGTCAAATGTTGTTTCAGGGCTAAATTCTTCTACTGGTTTTAACTCAAAGTTGTACCCGTAAATATTTCTTACGATTTCAGCATCAAATGGAATTGTTCCAGCATAAAATATTTGTGTCTTCTTTCCTTCTAATAAGTTCTTCCTCAAGATTGCATAAACTGGAGTAGTCTTAGAAGAGAAACTTATTACTTGATGAACATTTCGGTTGTTCAATTTGGCAATGGTCCATTCTAATACACAAGACAATGGATGTCCCAATCTAATATAATCATAAGCTGTCGGTAATTGATTTAAAACACTTGAATCAGTTTTTCCACTTAGGAACAATGATTCAAAACTTTCAATAAACTCTCGTTTAGCTTCTTTTTCGTTGTATATATCCAACCTATGTGTTGTTAAATTCAACCAATCAGCTGGCATGTTTTGTAAAACATCACTGATGTAATTCTTCAACTTTTGAACTTCCATTTTTTCATCTTTAAATAAAGAGGAAAACTACATCAATTCAGGATGATAATAAAGAGTAGAATGAATTATTTAATCGATTGTTAAAATAAGAATGTAGGATATGATTTTTTCAATCTCAACATATTAAAAAAAATAAATATGTAGTAGATATGTAGAAGGGATGGTATAGGTGTTGCAAGGTGTTTTGTAGTCTTATTAATGTAACATCATATTAATTACTTTAAAAGAAAAGTAATAATTAGTAAACAACAGGGATGATCCTGTCGGCCCATTGGTTGACAGGATCACTTAGTTTAAGGTAGTACGTAATCCTGTTCAATGATATGCTTTATAAAAAGAAGAATAAAAAAAGCCTTCCGATAAATCGAAAGGCTCCATACTTTGGTAATCATAACTATTTCTAGTTATTCTGTTATTGTAGCTTCAAATTTTGCTTCGTTAATCATCGGTTCTGTATTGGCAATCATATCGACAATTTTTGTCACTTTTCCTGGCTCAAAGGTAGAACTATCAAATACGACTCTGATTTTACCTGATTCACCTGGTTTGATTGCTCTACGTGGCCACTGAAGATCAGTACACTTGCATGCTGTTACAACTTCAATATTGAGGTCAGCGCTGCCTGTGTTTGTAAATTCGTAGTTAACCAAGGCAGTATCACCTCTTTTAACTTCCCCTAAATCTACGAAAGCTTTTTTAAATTCAACTTTCGGAAGGTTTGTTTTTGGTGTTTCAACAGGTTCTTTTATTTCTATTGCTCCTTGAGAAGCTCCTTTTGTTACAGTTTTCTTGATTTCTATGGTTTTAGGACCGGCAATAATCTTGAACTCTGTTCTTCTATTCAGTCTATGTTCTCTGTCTCTACACTTCACTCCATTGACACATCTATTCAATATCTGCGATTCTCCATACCCTACTGGCTTGATTCTATCTGGCTCAATGCCCTTATCCAATAACCAATTTCTTGCAGATTGTGCTCGACGTTCTGATAATTGTTCATTGTATCTGGTCTTACCCTGCGAGTCTGTATGTGAAGACAACTCAATAACCATGGTTGGGTATTTCAACAAAAGATCGTACAAGACTTCTAGATCTTGCTCAGCATCTGGTAAAATCTTATCATCATCCAAGTCGTAATAGATATTGTTCAATCTGATTGATTGATTGATTGTGACGGTTTCGTAATCATTAGGATCTTCAACAGGCTCAGGTGGTAATGGCTTTAATGAGATTGTTCTCTTTACTGTAAAGTCATCAATGATTCCTGCGGTATTGAATTTGATTGAGTCTGGATAATAGCCTGCTTTCTCAATTACCAATTGGTAATTATTATCACTGTCAAGCATAAACTGATATTCATTGTTGTCTGGTATTGACTTATTATCAGGACTTATTGCTTGCGTTAGGTTTTTCAACTTAAGAGAAGCTCCATTTAAAGGTTCTTGATTTTCGTCAACAATGATTGCCAAAAGATCTATGATTACTTCTCTGATATTAAACGCATAGATATCATCACAACAAGTTTCTGACTTTAATTTTTTCTTTGCTTCGTCAGGCCTATTGGATACAATAAATCCTCCTTTCCCATCTCTATTCAATGAGTAATAAAGATCATCATAAGATGTATTAAAATTAAACCCAAGGTTTTCTGGAGTACTCCAATTGGAACCATTCCAAGCAGATTTAAAAATATCAAATCCTCCTATTGTAGGAATTCCATCTGAGCTAAAGTATAAGTTTCCATCTGAATAGAATGGAGTGATTTCATCACCTGCAGTGTTGATTCCTTCTCCTAAATTGGTTGGTGTTTTAAAGCTACCGTCCCCATTTGCTGTAGCGTAATAAAGATCTCTTCCTCCGTAGCCACCAGCCATGTCTGAAACAAAAAACAATACATCGTTTCCAAACAATTCACCTGGCACTGGTTGTTGAGCAAGGTACTCACCATTGATGCCTTCTATCTCAACGGCTGGACTCCATTCTTCATCCTTTCTATAGCTTGCAAATATTTTACTCCACGAAACTTCAGAACCCGTCAGTTGGGATCTGGTGAAATACATAACTCTTCCGTCTGGAGAAAATGAAAGATTTGATGTATGGTAATCTTTTCTATTGATGTGCTCACCCAATGCTTCTGGCTTGCCCCATCCTTCATCTGTCTTACTTGACACATAGATTTTGGCGTGGTAGTCATCTTCTTCACCGCCCACTTCTATCACTTTCTTTCTATTGAATGATGAGTAATACAAAGATCCATCACGGTACAAGTGTGGTGCATTTTCACCTGATGCCGAGTTGATTTCTTTTCCTGCAAATCTTACTGCAATGTCAAGATTTTGTTCCATGGAATTTAATCCCATGATTCCATCCAATTGAAATTGGGCTTTCTTTTTTAAATCTTCGTTGTCTGACTCTGTCAGAAATTGCTTGAAGTTTGTGATTGATTCTTCGTACTTACCATTTTCCTTAAGTACGGTTGCATACATATATCTTTCATCTATAAATGCATCACTTTTGGATCGGCCACTCCATAGCTTCTTGTACTCTTTTTCTGCATCATCAAAATCTCTAAGTAAGTAAGAAAGTTTAGCGATATATGGAACCAGGCCTTTGTCACGACTTTCGTCATAGGCTTTTTCAAACCATTCTCGGGCGTTATAATAATCACCGCTTTCAGCAGTCTCTTGAGCAATTTCTAGCATCTGCTCATAGGTCTGTGCTCTCAATGGTTGTGCAAATGAGTTATAGCTACTGGCTACAAACAAAAGCAAAATTGATAGTCTTAATAAATTCATTTTCATGAATCAGCTGTTTTAAAATGAAAGAAAATTAAAGTCTAGGACAAATTAATAAAGGCTCTACCTCTGGCTTCTTGTAAATCTTACCGAGATACGTGATACCTAACTCGAACCCTGAAGATCGATTTGTCGCTGGTGTAAATGATGCTAGATTTATATCATAGGCCAAGCCTACTTTGATATCTTTTATGTCCATACCAACCATCAATTGAAGATCGGCTGCGTTGACGACTCTGACTCCTAGTCCTGCGTTTACGGAAATTTGTTTTTCTTCATTCATCATCAAACTACCTTTTGTCTGCACAACAATCTCGTTTGACTTTCCGCTGTTTTGAAAGAGTACGCTAGGTATTAACGTAAATCTCTTGCCAATGTCGTTATATAACGTAAAAAAACCTGTAGTTCTTACATTTCGGCGATCGATAGAATTACTTCCTGAACTAAAAATTGATTGGCCTGGTCTTAAAAAATGTGCCACAGAAACCCCAAATCTTATGTCGGTTTTCTTGTTCACTTCTGATGTAAGCATGGTTCCAACATTCCAGTGCGTATAACTTCCTTGCAATAAAGAATTGTTTGCATTTTGAGGAGGTTGTTGCGCAATTAGGAAAGGATCTTGTCCAACGCCTAATTCTTGCTCCAGCGCAAATGGGGTTAAACCAGCATCTTTATCAAATCTTCTCTGCACGGCTCCAAATTGTCCTCCAAGTGTAAAGACTGTTTTGGCTTTTTTACCAATACCTAGGTGATATGCAACAGATAATAGCTGTCCGATATTTCTAAGAGAAGCACTTCCTGCTTGATCGTAATAAAAATTAGCGCCTACTCCGATCCAATCTTGTTTTCTGAATCCGCCAATTATCGGAGAATCGACAAAAATCGTAACTGTCTGAAATGGCTTGGCACTTTGGACTCCACCAAAATCTGAAGAAACTGATCGGTACTGGTCGCGGTAAACACCTCCAACTCTATATGATCCAAGATATGCTCCTGTCAGAGCAGGATTGACATTCATCGGTGTCATATCGAATTGGGTAAAATGTAAATCTTGACCTGTAACGCTGAATGTCGTCATCATCGCAAGAAGCAAGAATAAATACTTAAATCGCATACTGCTGTTATTTGTGCTTTATGATTAACATGAACCAGAAAATACTTCAATTGTCCATGGTAGGTAAAAATAGCGGAATGATAATAGATTTAGTATTTTGGAAGCGTTAATTATGAAAAAATATAGGCTATAAACTGTGAGCGTTTCATCTACCGCGACAATAAGGGAATTTATCTCCATTTTTAGGACCAAAGCTTTGATTATAAGTCTTTTACTGATTTTGTGTTTTCAGCTTAATGGACAAGTTGAAAAACAAGCCTTTTTTGCACCTGCAGATAGCCTCAACAAGCCCAGATTCTATACTGCCTTGGCTTTTACAGCCACTTCGTACACAGCAACAAGCATTGGATTGTATCAAACTTGGTACAAACAGTTTGATCAATCAAAATTTCATGGTTTTGATGATTGGAATGAATGGCAGAACATGGACAAGTTTGGGCATGCGTTTACTGCCTATAACCTAAGTAATGTGGGTTATCAAGGAGCAAGATGGACTGGAATGAGTAAAAAAAATGCTCTATTATTTGCTGGCATAGGAAGTACAGTGATTCAATCAACCATAGAAATCATGGATGGTTTTTCAACCAAATGGGGATTTTCTACTGGTGATGTTGCTTTCAACACGCTTGGTACTGCCATTTTTGTTGCGCAAGAAGCATTTTGGGATGAGCAGAAAATAAGAATTAAGATATCTTCTAGCAGCATTGACTATCCAACTGAAAATCTGATTGGCAGTTTGGGAGGTAGTTCTAGTCTTCGATCGCGTGTCGACCAACTATATGGTAAGTCAGGACTTGAGCGCTTTTTGAAAGATTATAATGCGCAGACTATTTGGGCTTCCGCAAATATTTACTCCCTTCTTCCGAGAGCAGGCATACCCAAGTGGTTAAATCTTGCTTTGGGATATAGCGGCGAAAATATGTTTGGAGGGTTTGAGAATGTTTGGGTTGAAAATGGAGAGACATTTGGGCTTGACCCTAATACTTATCCAAGGTATCATCAATTCATACTCTCTTTCGATGCAGATTTGAATAGAATTAAAACTAAAAATCACTTTGTGAATATGCTCCTTGCGATCACAAATGGGTACAAGTTGCCATCACCAGCCATTGAATATAATAGTTTGGGAGAGTGGAGATTTCATCTGCTATTCAGGACATAATTTATCTCAAAAATGGAGGATTATTTGGTATCTAGATAGGATGCGGCGTGATCAAGTTCTTCATAAAATGCTTCTCCATATTTACGTACAAGAGCATCTTTACAGAATTTATACATCGGCATTTTTTTCTCTTTACCAAGGGTGCAAGCTGGATTACAAATATCCCATCGATCGTAGTTCAGCGCTTCAAAACCAGTATGTGTATTTTTTTCAACACGTATTGGATATAGGTGACAAGAAATAGGCTTATTGTATTCAATTGTTCCATTTTTATGAGCGCGTTCAATGGCACAATAGGAAATACCATCTCTTTCTTTTTTAAGAAAAACACATTTACCATCTGGCATCACATTTGCGCCAAGCGTCTTATTCTCTTTAAACTCGGCTACCGCACCATGCTTCTCGACAAAATTAACCGATTCTTGATCCATCAACTGTAAAATGGCTTGATCTGGCTCCTTCAATAGATCGACTTCAACGTCATCTAGTGGAGCGCCATAATCACCTTCCCAGCAGCAGGCACCTAGACAAGCATTTAGGTTACAATGGAAGTATTCCTTAACAACTTCATCAGAAACAAGTATCTCATCAATTAAAATCATATGCTTTAGAACTTTTCTTCGATTCTGGGTTTTATATAATTACAAGATACTAGTATATCTGACTTACAATTGTCTTCCATTGTTAGAATTAAAATTGTAATTTTGGACGTACAACAAAAAAGGGTCATCTATACGTCATTAACGAAATGTATTTTTCCTTTCTTCATTAACAAAACAGATAAATATTTAGAAGTAAATCCATGGACGAATTAAAAAAGAAATTTCACGAGAAGTCTTCAAAGCTTAGGAAAGATATGCGAGCTTTTATTAAGAAAAATGGAGCTAAGAAGGTTGATGAGGTTGTTGCTGGGCAGGTGTTTGGCGGAATGAGAGGCGTAAAGAGTATGATCTGGGAGACATCATCGTTGGATGCGAAAGTAGGAATCAGATTCAGAGGAAAATCAATCCCTGAACTCCAAAAAATATTGCCGCGTGTAAAGGGAGGAACTGAGCCAATGCCAGAAGGTTTATTTTGGTTGATGCTGGTTGATGAAGTGCCTACAAAAAAGCAGGCAGATTGGCTTTCAAACGAATGGAAAAAGAGATCTAAAATACCCGATCACACCTATAGTGTATTAACTACACTTTCTCCAGATACCCATCCTATGACACAATTGATTATAGGAATTAGTTCGATGCAGGTTGATAGTGTATTCGCGAAGCGTTATGCGGAAGGGATGAACAAGGCAGACTATTGGGATGCCACGTATGAAGATTCAATGAATCTTATCGCACGTCTACCACACTTGGCTGCATTTATTTACAGAAGATCTTACCATAAGAATGTTCATATTGAATCTGATGATTCTTTGGATTGGGCTGGAAACTTTGCTCACATGTTGGGGATCAAAGGAGCGGATTTCAAATCATTGATGAGATTGTATTTGACAATTCATGCGGATCATGAAGGAGGAAATGCATCGGCACACACCTCACACTTGGTGAACTCTACATTAGCGGATGTGTATTTATCGTTTGCAGGAGGGATGTGTTCACTTGCAGGACCATTGCATGGGCTTGCCAATCAGGAGGTGATCAAGTGGATCATGGAAATGACCAAAGAGCTTAATACTACAAAACCTACCAAAGAGCAGGTTCAACAATACATCAAAGACACTTTGGCCAAAGGAAAAGTTATTCCAGGATATGGGCATGCGGTTTTAAGGCAGCCGGATCCAAGATTTACGGCTCAACGAGTATTTGCTGAGAAACATATTAAAGGAGATGATTTTGTCAACATTGTATGGCAATTGTTTGAAACTGTGCCAGATATTTTGGCGGGATTGGGAAAAGTGAAAAACCCATGGCCGAATGTTGATGCTCACTCAGGAGCAATTTTGGTTCATTATGGCATGAAAGAATATAGTTATTACACGGTTTTATTTGCAGTTTCAAGAGCATTGGGTATACTTGCTGCTTCTTGCTGGTCAAGAGCACTAGGTCTTCCATTAGAAAGACCAAAATCTGTGACTTGGGATTGGTTGAGAAAGGCTGCTAAATAACTATAACTTAAAACTCTACTTTAAATGAATACGCCAGAAAATCTAAAGTACACCAAGGAGCACGAATGGGTGCGAATCGAAGGTGAATTTGCATACATAGGTATTACAGATTTCGCTCAAGGCGAACTAGGTGAAATCGTATATGTTGAAGTTGAAACGGTAGGTGAAACGATTGAAAGAGATGAAGTTTTTGGGACTGTTGAAGCTGTAAAGACTACGTCAGATTTATTTATGCCACTCACGGGTGAAGTTGTTGAATTTAACAATAAATTGGATGAGAATGATGGTGACCAACCAGACTTGATCAACTCAGATCCATATGGAGATGGATGGATTGTTAAGATCAAGATGACGGATTCGGGGCAAGTTGCAGACTTGCTAGAAGCTGGGGCTTATGGTGAATTGGTGGGATAAAAGTCTGAAACTGATTCAATACTTAGATTGATTAAATACTTCTTGAGGACTGTATTTAGGAAGTGTTGTATGATAAATAAAAAAGAGCTTACCGTGAGGTAGGCTCTTTTTGTTTTATGAGCATAATCTTGGGTTACCCCAACGCGAAGAAAAAATTGGAAACATGTAGTTATAAATGATGAATTGCGATAAATAGCAATAGAATTGGCTGGGGACTTTGTGGAAATTGAATGGTGGAATGTACTTGTAGATGTAAACTCTAAATAAAAATTTAAAATCTTCAATTATGCTATTCAATTTTCCACTTCAAACGGTTGATGTTAAGCCATCTCCTTTATCTACTATTATACAATTTTGTAAAAGCTATAAGACTTATCTATTCCTTGGAATTATAGGTGTTGGGTTATTGCTTATGGGTCATATCCATGCTGCAATTGTCTTAACAATGGTTGGAGGACTTTCCTTCTTGATTTATGATGTCTTGCTAGAAATGCCAAATCTGGATTTTACTTCTGTAAATGTTGATTTTGATTTACAGGATGTGATTGATGATTTGGAACAAGGATTTGCATAGGAGCGCTCTTTACTAGCTGCCAATCTTTAGGCATGTTACTTTCATTTTACTTTGCTGCGACGAAGGACCTTGAGTAATTTGTATCATTTTGCAATAGATGGGCAATATAAAAAAGAGGCTGAATGACTTTATTTATTGTTTTTTCAAGTTTTTTCAGTGGTGATGCACCAAAAGAACAAGAAGGTGCATCTAAGTATTAGATGCGAGTTGTCGAAGGATGATTTGTTTTTAAGAGCAGAGGGAATGTCGTGAAGAATGAATGGATTTATAGAAAATCAATCAGTTATATATCGTTGATTTCTTTAAGCTGTACTTTTTTACTAGATTTCTTTGGATTTGGGATGTAAGCCCGTTAGAATTTGATATTTTTGGAAAGCTCAGTTGAGAGATTGGGTTGAGAGAAATAGTATTATTAATTAAGATACAAACAGTATTTATGAGTGATTTTGCCTTACAAGGATCTCATGTTGCAATCGCGATGATTTTGCTACTTGTTGCTGTTATTGGTTTTATCGTATTGTATAAAAACAAACTACGTAATACCAATGGTGAGCAGTTAAGGGACAAATATGCGGATGGAACTGCTGGATCTACTTTATCTACTAGAAATAAGTATCCAGAAGTAAATGTATTCAAGCTATCTCAGCCTATATGGTTGTTTGGTTTGGTATCAGCGTTGTTGATGACAATATTTGCTTTTAGTTGGACTGCTTATGATGAAAGAGTAGAAATTCCAGAAGGTGCTTTAGATTATGAAGAAGAAATTGAAATTGAACCACCACGTACGGCTAAGCCGCCGCCACCACCACCGCCGCCGCCGCCACCGATCATTGAAGAGGTGCCTGAAGAGGAAATAGAGGAGGAAGATGAGCCTGTTTTTGAAGATCAGACTTTGGATGAAGATACTGAGATTGCAGAACCAGAGCCAGTAGTGGAGGAAGCTCCTCCGCCGCCGCCGCCACCACCACCACCGCCGCCAGCGGAGGAGGAAATCTTTAAAGTGGTAGAGCAGATGCCTAGATTCCCTGGATGTGAAGATTCTGGAGGAACGAAAGAAGAAATTGCTAAATGTGCAGAAGATAAAATGCTTCAGTTCATCTACAAAAACCTAAAGTATCCTGCAATCGCAAGAGAAAACGGAGTAGATGGAATGTGTGTACTACAGTTTGTAGTAGATAAAAGTGGAAATGTAACTGATGCGAAGATTGTAAGAGATATCGGAGCAGGATGCGGAGACGCTGCCATGAAAGTAGTTAATCAAATGCCTCAATGGGTTCCAGGAAAACAAAGAGGAAGGGCTGTAAAAGTACTTTATACGCTACCAGTAAGATTTAAATTGGAGGGTTAATCAACTCCTAACAAAATATATAAAAGAGGCTGTTTTTTGAAAACAGCCTCTTTTTTTATGCCTAGTACTGTTTCTAATGGTCATTCCTATTGATTTTAGGCAGATTTTATGAGCAAAGACAGTATGAAGCCCTTAACTTTGTCGTTATTATAATGCCGGCCTTTTGAGTTATTCAAGAATACTTTACAGAAGAAACAATACATGAAATATATATTTAGCTTATTACTCGTATTTGGTATTACCATTCAGCTTATAGGGCAAGACACCAAATTGGCTTCAGAATATTATAATTCTGGTGAGTATGAAAAGGCAGCTCAAGTCTATATAAAGCTATTTGAAAAGTCTCAATATAAAAACGATTATTACTTTCAGCAATTTATCAATGCTTTGATAGCGGCTGAGGATTATGATAAGGCCGAGGATGAAATCAAAAGTCAGTTAAAGCGAACGCCAAATAATGTTCAATTGTATGTTACATATGGTAACTTATATGAAAGAATGTTTGAAGAAGACAAAGCAAAAAAGCAATATCGTAAAGCGATAGAAAGTCTTCCGGCAGATCGCGTCATCATTTCAAAACTGGGAAATGCATTTTTAAGATTGACCAAATATGATGAGGCTATTGAGACTTATCAGAAAGGGGCCAAGTTGATGAAGGATGAAAATATTTACGCTTACAACATGGCTGAAATTTATCGTCGTAAAGGGGATAAAAAACCAATGATCACCCAGTACTTGTTGGCGGCAGACAATAATAAAAATTTGCTGACAAGCTTAAAAACAAATTTTCAAAGAACATTAAAAGGAGAAGAAGATTACGCAGAACTAAAGACTCAATTGTTTGCTAAAGTTCAAGATAATCCAGACAATGTTGCTTATCAAGAATTGCTTCAATGGGTATATATTCAAAACGAGGATTACAATAAGGCATTTGCGATTGCGAGATCACTTGATCTTCAAGGAGAGGAAAATGGAACAAGAATCATGAGTATTGCTCAAGTCGCAAAGAATGCTGGGGCTTATGATGTTGCAGTAAAAGCCTACAATTACATAACAGAAGAAAAGGGGCCAAACAACACTTACTATTTTCAAGCTAAGAATGATTTATTGTCTTCAATAAGAAATAGTATAACACAGAACTACAATTATACTTTGGCTGATTTGGACTCGCTTGATAATGCGTATAATGTATTTCTTGATGAATTTGGGATAAATACTAAGACTGCTTATATCGCAAAGCAGTATGGAGATTTCTTGGCGCTATACAAAAACGATCTTCCGAAGGCAACGGCTGTGCTTCAAGATTTACTTGATCGTGGCGGACTGAACCCTTATGTTTCAGCCAATGCTAAACTTAGTCTAGGTGATTATCTTTTGATGGGGGGAGATGTATGGGAATCTACCCTACTCTACTCACAGGTGGATAAGGAATTTAAGGAGGAGTACTTGGGAGAGCAAGCAAGATTTAAAAATGCCATGTTGTCTTATTACAATGGAGATTTTGAGTGGGCACAGGCGCAATTTGATATATTAAAATCAGCTACTTCGAGATTGATTTCCAACGATGCGATCGATAGATCTGTAAGTATTATGGACAATTTGAACCTTGATACTACAGCAGTTCCATTACAAATGTTTGCGAAAGCGGAATTATTACATTTCCAGAACAAGTATGATGATTCATTCAGCACATTGGATTCAATCGTAGACATGTTTCCGAATCATGGTTTGTTGGATGACATTTTGTATGTAAAAGCGCAGTTGTACTTGAAGCTTAAGCAATATGAAGAGGCGGAAGAGGCATACAAAGAAATCATAGAAACGTATCCTGAAGAAATAAGGGCTGACAATGCTATCTATGAACTAGCGGAATTGTATCAATTGATCCTCGACAGGCCGGAGGAAGCAGAGAAGTTGTATGAAAAATTATTTTTAGATTACTCAAATAGTACCTTTGCCGTAGAATCAAGAAAACGGTATCGTATCCTACGTGGAGACGATATACAATAGACATGAGCGAATCAAAAATACTTTATAACGTTACTATCCAAGTTGAAACTCAGGTCACTGAAGAATGGCTTCAGTGGATGAAAAATAAACATATTCCTGATGTTATGGCAACTGGGATGTTTGAAAGTTATCAAATCAATAGGGTAATAAAAGATGAAGAGGGAGGCATAACGTATGCAGTTCAGTATGTATGTCAAGATATGAAAACGCTTCATCAATATCAGATTAAATATGCTCAGAAGTTACAGGCAGAGCACACCCAGAGGTACCAAGGAAAGTTTGTGGCTTTCAGGACTCTAATGGAAATTCTAGACCAAGGTCACACAGAACAAGGTTAATTTAAATCACACTTGAAAAACAAACGTGCACTCATATTATTATTGATTGCAAACATCATTTCTGGTATAGCCCAAGGAATAAGTATGTTGGCAATTCCCTGGTTTTTTGCTAGAGAGGGTCAACTTGATGTGTTTATTTGGTTTTTCATCGCGACAAATTTGATTGGATTATTTTGGGTTCCATATGCCGGAAGTCTCATAGATAAGTATAGTCGAAAAAATGTATTTCTATTCACCAATTTGATTTCGGGTATAATCTTAGGAACCGTTTGTTTTGTTGGATTCAGGCAGGGTGACTTAGGACTAAATATGGTAGCTGTAGTATTCATTCTCACTTTTATGAATTATAGTATCCACTATCCAAATCTTTATGCCTTTGTTCAAGAGATTACAGACCAGAAGTACTATGGAAAGATCACATCGATTTTAGAGATTCAAGGGCAGGCTACCAATATTGTTGCGGGGGCATTTGCAGTATTGTTATTGGAAGGAAGTAAGGATGGGAGTATAGAAATATTGGGTTTCAAATTGAATATTTTTGAGGTCTTTGAGTCTTGGAAAATACATGAGATATTTTTGATAGATTGCTTGACTTACTTTACTGCATTTGGGGTTATTTCTATGATCACGTTTGTGGCTATTGGTGAGCGAAAAGAAGAATCAGCAGGATTGCTAGATCGATTGAAGACGGGTTTGGTCTTTCTCAATAAAAATAGGACTACGTTCTTATTTGGGGTAGTTAGTTACTTTATTTTTGTGACCGTATTGATAGAAGGATTTTACTTAGGAGCAGCCTATGTTAGTAAACATCTTGAGGCAGCAGGGGATGTATATGCCAGTTCGGATATTGCTTATGCGTTTGGGGCTATGATTAGCGGCATTTTTATAAGAACCGTATTTAGGCGAATTAATATACCATTGGGCATAATCATTCTGTCTTTGATAACCTCGGGCCTATTTTTTGTGTTATATATGACGAATTCTCAAACCATCTTCTATTATATGTTGTTTGTTTTGGGAGTAACGAATGCTGGGTCAAGGATTATGAGGATAACTTACTTATTTAACAATATTCCAAACCAAGTATTTGGGAGGGCGGCAAGCATCTTTAACATTTGTAATATTATGATAAGGATCAGTTTGCTGCTATTATTTTCAATGGCCTTTTTTGATCAAGGTAATAATGTAATTTATGCAGTTCTGACATTATCTGTATTTTTGCTTTCGACGGTGATCATCTTGGCCCTGAATTATAAAAAGTTTGACTTAAACATATACTAGAATATATACCAAATGGATTTTACACTTACAGAAGAACAGAAAGCAGTAAGAGACGCTGCGAGAGATTTTGCTCAACAGTCTTTATTACCAGGCGTTATCGAAAGAGATTCAAAGATGATATTTCCAACCGAACAGATAAAGGAAATGGCTCAACTTGGATTTTTAGGTATGATGGTAGATCCAGCTTATGGGGGCGGAGGCATGGACACAATTAGTTATGCATTGGCAATGGAGGAGTTGTCAAAAATTGATAACTCATGCAGTGTGATTATGTCAGTCAACAACTCGCTTGTATGCTGGGGTATAGAAAAATACGGAACAGAAGAACAGAAGCAGAAGTATTTAACCAAATTAAGTACAGGCGAAATTATTGGAGCATTTTGTCTAAGTGAACCGGAAGCAGGTAGTGATGCTACGAGTCAGAGAACAACAGCGATTGACCAGGGAGATCATTACATACTAAATGGAACAAAGAATTGGATTACGAACGGTGGATCAAGCAGTATACATATTGTTATTGCACAATCTGACATTGAAAAAGGACATCGTGGAATCAATGCCTTTATCGTAGATACATCGTTGGACGGAGTGAATATTGGCGCGAAGGAAGATAAGTTGGGTATACGTTCATCAGATACTCATACCATTATGTATTCGGATGTCAAAGTTCCTAAAGAAAATAGAATAGGAGAAGATGGATTTGGATTTAAGTTTGCGATGCAGGTATTGAGTGGAGGGAGAATAGGAATTGCAGCACAGGCATTGGGAATTGCTTCTGGAGCATATGAACTTGCGGTAAAGTACAGTTTGGAGAGAGAGGCATTTGGTAAGCCGATTGCTAAGCACCAGGCGATATCCTTTAAGCTGGCAGAAATGGCTACTGATATTGAAGCGGCGAGATTGATGGTGCACAAAGCAGCGAAGTTAAAGGATGAAGGAAAAGATTTTACGACTGCAGCGGCGATGGCAAAATTAATGGCTTCAGATGTCGCCATGAAGCACACAGTAGAGGCAGTTCAGGTTCATGGAGGATATGGATTTGTAAAAGAATATCATGTTGAGCGATTGATGCGTGATGCGAAAATTACACAGATCTATGAAGGAACTTCTGAGATACAAAAACTAGTAATCGCCAGAGATATATTAAAGACAAAATAGCATGGGGAAATCCTGGAGGATAGCCACCATATCCGGCATTCCAGTTCTATTGCATTGGACGCTCGGGTTGTTTGTTTTGTTTATAGTTTGGTTTGCATATCAAAGATCACTTGATCTCACCAATCTTGGCTATTTGGTAGGGTTTATTATCTGTTTATTTATTTGTATTGTTCTCCACGAGTTTGGTCATTCTCTTACGGCCAAGCGATTTGGGGTAAAGACTAGAGATATCATACTTAGTCCGATCGGAGGGCTTGCAAGATTGGAAAGTATTCCTGATAATCCATATCAAGAATTAAAAATTACCATCAATGGTCCTTTGGTGAATTTGGCTATAGCTGGTATTCTTGCTATTGTGATCGGTTTCTTTGGATTAGGATTTGATCCAGGTTTTTCGGATGGGATAAAAATTCACAGCGGGAATTTTGTACAAAGTCTCATGTATATGAATATCAGTGTATTCATCTTTAATTTGATTCCAGCATTTCCAATGGATGGGGGCAGGATTTTGAGGTCTTTGCTCAGTATTTCAATAGGAAGGAAACGTGCTACATTTTGGGCAAGTTTGATAGGGAAGTTGTTTGCTATTGTGTTTGTCTTGTTTGCTGTTTTAAAAGGGCATTTTACTCTAGCATTTATTGGTCCTTTTATTTATTTCATGGCAGGAGAAGAATACCAACAGGTCAAACTAAATGAGATCATGAAGAGTACTTCATTGGCTCAGATTATGTCGCGGGAATATATTAGACTTAATGAATCAGACTCGGTTAATGAATTTTTGCAGTATGTAGATCAGACCGAGGTAAGAAATTTTCTTGTTCAAAATGATGAAGATCAAATCACGGGAAGCCTTCCTTCCATTTTTGTTGAAGAACTCAAAAAGAACTCAGAACTATATGTTCAAATTAAGGATATAGCAAGTCCTAAATTTAATTTTTTGGAAGAGGATCGATCGATTGATGAGGCTTTCCGCTTGATGAAAGATGAAGGTCTTGCAATCATAGGCATAAAAAAAGACGGTCAAATCACTGGTGTGATAGACCGTCCTATTATATCTAGATTTATTCTTGAGCATTCAAGAACAAAATTCTTGTCTTAGAGTCCCAATTTGGTTTTTACGATACTGCTGATATCATCGGCATCATCCGCAGTTAACAATCCACCAACGCTAGAATCAAAGATCATTGTATATCCATTGTCTGTTCCAATCTTTTGAATAGTAGATCTTACTTTATCCAAAATTGGTGCATACATTTCTTCTCTTTTCTGAGCGATTAGATTCTGTACTTCATATTCGTATTGTTGAATTTCTTGCTGCTCCAAAGTTAAATCACCTTCTTTTTGTTGTTGTTGAATAGCGGTAAGTGTTCCACTCTGAGCTTGTTCAATGTAAGCTTGGTAATTTGTCTCAAACGTCTTCACCATTGTTTCTCCTTTGGAGATCAATTCCTGCTGATATGCAGCGATGGCTTCATCAGCTTGTGTGATCTCAGGAAGTTCTGAAAGTAGTTGAATAGAGTTTACGTATCCAAATTTTTGAGCACTAAGACTGTTGGCAGAAGCCAAGAACATTAAAATCAAGCTTAGTGTATAAATTGCATTTTTCATTTTCTTGTTAGTTATAGTTTTCTTTTACAACGTTAAGTTGAGATTGATTTTTTTAAAATTGGTTTTGTTTAACCTAAGTTTATTCAGAGGTTAAAATTAGTTAAATGATGATTAATCTGGTTCAAATCCAATGATAATTTGGAACTCCCCGTAATTTCTTGTTCCACCAAGCGTATCTTTATCAAATCCCCATCCATAATCAAATCCAAGTAATCCGAACATTGGAAGGAATACTCTTAATCCACCTCCGACAGATCTTTTCAGATCAAAAGGGTTGTAGTTTTTGAATCCAACAAATGAATTTCCTCCTTCTACGAATACCAAACCATATATGGTTGAACTTGGATTCAAGGATACTGGGTATCTCAACTCCATCGCAAATTTATTAAAGACGGTAGCACCACCTCTTTGGTTGATTGGGAAATCTGTTGTTTCATCATAACCTCTTAGCTTGATGATATCTTTTCCAGTAATACCTACTTGTTGGTTGTTAAGTCCATCACCTCCAAGTTCGAAACGCTCGAAAGGTGAGAATCCAACATTTTCATCATAAAAACCTAAGATACCTACTTTGGCATTGGTTGCAAAAACCAGTTTGTCCCATATATTGAAATACCATTCAGCGTCGAATCTCCACTTGTGGTATTCTAATAATTTAAATCTTTTGGCTGCTATTGCTTGGTTTTCTAGACTTTCTAAATCTGTTTGCGTAAATTCATATCCACTACCTGCTTCAGCTTGAGCTCTTCCAATCACTTCTTCAAGTTCTCCAGGATCCAGTTCACTTTTCACCAAACCAAAAACAGAATAAGGAAGTGTCAACTGTCCAGTTAAAGAAACTTTTGATCCTTTTCTAGGATAAAGAGGTTCAGAAATTGAACTTCTCTGAATTACTTGACGTAAACTGATGTTCCAAAAAACACCTGAGTTTACGGGAACCAGATCATTATTGATCTCTGCATTAAAGTTACTAATATTGGCACTGTATTCATCCAGTGCAATTCTCTCGACAGTAAAAGTAGAACTAGAAGAAAAGAAATCATCAGGCCATTTTAGTTGTGAACCAAGACCTACGAAACCTCTCCAAATATCCAGTGTACCTTCACCCAATTGGCTATAGTTAAATCCAGAATATACGGCTCCGATTGTAAAAGAGTTAGGTTTTTTACCTCCCAACCAAGGCTCGGTAAATGAAGCATTGATTGATCTGAACAAAAGACCATTTGATTGAGCTCTTAAAGAAAGACGTTGTCCATCTCCTTGAGGAAGTGGGGACCAAGTTGATCTATCTCCAAAGTTTTTCATGGAGAAGTTATTGAAGGTCATCCCTAAGGTTCCAATCAATCTACTGAATCCACCATAACCTGCGGAAAGTTCTAATTGATCAGAAGGTTTTTCTTCTAAGTTGTATTCAATATCAACAGTACCCCTTTCTGCATTTACTTTAGGTTGAATATCCATTGTTTCAGGATTGAAGTAACCTAAATTGGATAGTTCTCTTTGTGAACGAATGATATCAGATCTACTGAACTTTTCACCAGGTTTGGTTCTAACAGACCTTCTGATTACATGTTCGTGGGTTCTGTCATTTCCGTTGATAATCACATCTTCTATGGTTGCTTGAGGTCCTTCGTAGATAGACATTCTCATGTCGATAGATCTATCAGGGTGGACTGCAGTTTCAACAGGTTGGATGTCAAAAAACAAATATCCATCATCTAGGTATAGAGAGGAAACATCTCTTCCATCGAGGCTGAATCTTAATCTTTTTTCTAATAATTCAGGATTAAATATTTCTCCTTTTTGTATTCCAAGAATTGTAGTTAATTGATCTTCTGTATAGATAGTATTTCCTCTCCAATCAATATTTCCGAAAGTATATTGTTCTCCTTCATCTATTGTCAGTGCGATCATTAGTTCACCATCCAGGTTGGTATACATTGTGTCTTTGGTGAATTTAGCATCTCTGTATCCTAAAGTTTTATAGTGTTGGATTACTGTATTTTTATCTTCCTTCCATTCACTTTTTACAAATCGAGATTTTTTAAGAATTGTATTTTTCTTTTTGATGTTTTTCATCTTTCTTCTCAACTTGGTATCTGTAACATACTTGTTTTCGAAGAAGTCGATTCGTGCAATTTTTAATTTTTCTTTTTTCTCAATTTCAAATAAGAGTTTGATTCCATTCTCAGCAGTTTCATCTTTTTCTTCGATGATATTTACATCTGTTTCAAGGAATCCTTTTTCGACAAAATATTCTGTGATTTTGTTGGAGGCTAAATCTTTCATGTCTTCGGTTACGATAGAGCCTTTGGTAATTACATCTTCTAGGGCTTCGTTAAGGTCGTCATGGTAGATTTTTTTGGTTCCTCTGAAAGTATACCTGCTAAGCGTTGGTCTTTCTTTTATGAAGATTTCTAGGTAAATGATGTTTCCATCTTCCCTATTTGTCTCATAGATCTGAACGTCTTCAAAAAGTCTTAATTTCCAAAGTGCTTTTATGGCGTTAGGAATATCGTCTCCTGGAATTTCAATGGTTTCACCTTCACGCAAACCTGTAATAGATTTTATGGCGTTTCGGTCTCTATTTTCTGCTCCAACGATATCTACACCTGCGATGGTGTATTTACCTGGATCGCTGTAATCAAAAACGGTGGTTTTATCATCTTGAGCGGTAAGAAAAAAACTTTGCACTAGGAGTGTGCAAAGAAGTACTGCAGCTTTAATATTATGTCCCTTCATTATCTTTAGAATTGGAAAGCAAATGTCCGATTAATATATGACTTATACACAGATTGCAGCTAGTAAAACTGAGGGAAAGGTCTTTTTATTTGCTTGGTATTCAGTGTTTTAACAATATTTTAAGTCTTCTCCGAGACCTGTTCACTGGTTTTGCCATATCTTCTCTCTCTATTCTGGAAATTGAGGATGGCGGTATAAAGATCTGGCTTTCTAAAATCAGGCCATAAAACATCAGTAAAATACAATTCTGCATAAGCCAATTGCCATAACAGGTAATTGGAAATCCTTAATTCTCCGCTTGTCCGAATCATGAGTTCGGGATCGGGAATATTGTGGGTGGCAAGGTGGTTTTGGATGATGTCAGCATTGATGTCTTTGGGTTCAATTTCCCCAATTTTTACTTTTTCTGCTATTTTTTGCATGGTTTGGGTCAATTCCCACCGAGAACTATAGTTCAAAGCCAATGTAAGGGTCATTCTTCCATTGTTTTTGGTGTCATCAATGCCTTTGATTAGTGCGTTGTAGGTCTTTTTAGGGAGTTTTTCTAGATTTCCTATCGCGTTCAACTTGATGTTGTTGTCTTGCAAGGTTTTCATTTCCTTACCAATGGTATCAACAAGAAGGGTCATGAGTGCATTTACTTCAAATTTGGGTCTAGCCCAATTTTCGGTAGAAAAGGCATACAAGGTTAAATATTCGACACCTAATTCTGCGCATCCTTCTGTGATTTCTCGTACAGACTTGACACCACTTTTATGACCAAACACCCTCATATGGCCTTGAGATTTGGCCC
The DNA here is from genome assembly GCA_937950315.1 of uncultured Saprospiraceae bacterium. Classification (GTDB taxonomy): domain Bacteria; phylum Bacteroidota; class Bacteroidia; order Chitinophagales; family Saprospiraceae; genus JAHDBF01. The sequence continues at coordinate 23,297 of CALFDU010000050.1, forward strand.
ATCTTCCATTACCATCCATGATGGTTGCAATATGCTTTGGAAGCTTATTGAGGTCTATTTTATTTTTTAAAAGGTCGTCTGACATGTTTTACAAAAGTATAAAATATAAGATTGTATAGCGGATATTGGCTTGGAATAGTATTTATCAAAAGCTATTCTTGCAAAAATCTTTGTACAACTACGGCCATACATAGTATAATAGAATAGATTTGCGTTATGTTTCTATATCTTAAAGTTCAACAATAATTATTATGAGAATACTAGCCATGTTGTTTTTATGTAGTTGCTTTCTTGTTTCCTGCACTGAGGATCTTTGTGGGGACAAAGAAAGGTTTATGAAAAATTTTGAACAGCTTGTAGATGAAACTAGGGATGCTTCTTCAGATTACAAGGAAGCGGATTGGGCAAAAGTGGAAGAGCGGTTTCAGAAATTGACCAAAGATTGTTACCAAGCGCACAAAGATGAAATGACCTCGAGAGAAAAGCGAACTTTCTGGAAGGATGCGGTTAAGTTGATGATTGTGAAGGGGACTGAAAACTTTGATTTACAAATCAAAGATAAAGACATAGACATTGATTTAGGCTCTGATGAAGATCTTGAATATATTAAAACGGAGTTGGAAGAAGTATTTGAAGGGACGGGAGAGGAAATTAAGGAGATCATGGAAGATTTCTTGGATAATGAAGCTCCAAAATTGATAGATAAGGCTATGGAGGGATTGGGAAAATTTGCTGACGAATTAAAAGAAGCTCTTGAGGAGCGAGAAGAAATTAAGTAGTGTACGACATCATTCTCGCATTTATTACGGCTTTTGGATTGACCTATGTGGCCATACCTTCGATTATTTCTATCGCCAGAAAGAAAAATTTGGTAGATGAACCGGGGGAAAGAAGAGCGCATCATGTTAGCACTCCATCATTAGGAGGTATTGCTATTTTTGCAGGTGTTATTTTTTCTATAATACTTTGGACACCTTTCAATTATTTTGCGGATCTGCAGTATATACTTTGTTCATTTATCATCATATTTTTGATAGGCGCCAAGGATGACATAGATCCTATTTCCCCGCGGATAAAGTTTTTGGCTCAGGTTTTTGCAGCATTTATTTTGGTGTTTACTGCTAAGATTAAAATCACAAGTTTCTATGGGATTTTTGGGATAGAAGAATTACCCATGATATGGAGTTATTTGTTTTCAATACTTACGATTATCGTGATCATTAATGCGTTTAATTTGATAGATGGTATTAATGGATTGTCTGGAAGTTTGGGTGCATTGATTTGTTGTACGTTTGGTACTTGGTTTCTAATGATAGATGTCGTTGAATTGGCCATTGTTGCTTTTGCGACGGCAGGTGCTATCATTGCCTTTCTATATTACAATGTTACGCCGGCTAAAATATTTATGGGAGATACAGGGTCTTTGTTGTTGGGATTGGTATGCTCGATATTGGCGATTGAATTTATAGAGCAAAATAGAATTTTAGAGAACTCGGCTTATATAGTAAAGTCGGCGCCAAGTGTGGCCATTGGTATTTTGATATTACCATTATTTGATACTTTGAGGGTTTTTGTATTGAGAATAATGAAAGGCAGGTCTCCATTTTCTCCGGATAAAAATCACATACACCATTTGTTATTGAATACTGGCTTGAATCACATGCAATCGACTGGTGTATTGGTGTTTGTCAATGTATTTTTCATTATGGTCTCGTTGTATTTTCAATATCTGGGAACAGAATGGTTGTTGTTTATATTAACAACTTTGGCCTTACTACTTACACTGATACTATTGATGTTTAACATGAAAAAGGGAGTTCCCTCCAAAGCTTAGGAATGAATATAATTGGATTTTTTTATGTGTTTTTTGGAGGAGGGATGGGAGCGTTGTGTAGGTATGGAATTACACTCGCATCGGTAAAACCATCGAATGGATTTCCTGTGAGTACTTTTATTGCCAATGTGCTAAGTAGTATAGTACTCGGATTTTTTATGTCTTTTCTCATGGACTCAGCACCTTCTGGACGTATGCGATTGATGTGGATGACTGGATTCTGTGGTGGCTTCAGTACTTTTTCTACTTTCAGTGCGGAAAATTTTGAATTGATACAGCAAGGCCAATATGGAATGGCTTTTTTCTATATGGCTTTGAGTTTTGTTGTTTGTATTCTTTGTATTTTTCTTGGGTGGAAACTGGGAAATATGGTTTAATAACCAAATATTCCTACACTTCTAAAAGTTCCATCATTAAAAGTTTCCATTGCTTTATTGAAAGCCTTATCGTTTTTCATGTTGATGAAATAATAAGCATCTTCTTCAAAAAGATATCCAGCGATCCAGGACTTCACTAATACCACAATATCCTTTTCAATTACTCTAGGAATCAAAGAAATCGGCAAATTTCTTCGCTCTATTTCTGACACAACATAATTACCTAATAAAGTCTCAAGTTGATTATCAAAAACTGCGTCCTCCTTGAATGTAACTGGATCGATATAACTATTCCTCAGCTCTGTTTCGCTAGCCAAAAGATAACTATTTGCGAAAGCGTAAAGAATGCCTTCATTGTTTAATGCATTATAGCTTTCAGAAAATGGGTTCAAGTCGTTGACATAAATATCAGGAATGATACCACCGGAAGCCGCAATTATTTCTCTACCGTTGGCGCTTTCAAATCGCATATATTCTGGGACGCTTTGATCTTTTGAGAAAACGATGTCGCCTTCTTCTAGGAAAGTTTCTATGATCTTACCGTCCTCTCTTAAACGTTGAAGATATCTTCCAGCGGGTGTAAAATATTTTCCAATTGTCATTCTCACTGCCGAACCATCATCTAGTGAATATGCTTGTTGGATCAGCCCTTTTCCAAAACTTTCGCGGCCGATCACTAAAGCTCTATCCCAATCCTGTAGAGCCGAGGTAAACAACTCAGCAGAAGACATGGTGTTTTCATCGATCAAAATATTTAGGTTGACACCATGGTATGGCTGAAGACTGGTAGAGGTAAAATCTTTTCTAGGAAGATTGTGTCCTTCGGTGTAGCTAATCACTTTGTCCTCTAATAAGAATAGATCCGCTAGCTCGACGGCAGCATCCACTACTCCACCATAATTTCCACGAAGATCTATAATAAGATTTGCCATTCCATAAGCGAGCATTGCGTCTGCAACTTCTCTGAATTCTTTGACAGTGTTGACTGTAAATCTGCCAATTTTTATATAGCCCGTGAATTTGTTTTGCATGAATCCAGCTTCCACACTTCTCAGAGGAACTAGGTCTTTGGTGATCGTTACATTTCGTTCTACACCCAGATTGTTTTTTAAAGAAAAGACCAAATCTTTGTGAGACTGATTGGAAATGAATTCATCTATTTTGGTGTAATTTGATCCAGTGACATCTACTCCATTTACTCTAATAATACGATCTGATTTATTTAAACCTGCGAGTTCGGCAGGACCACCTTTATTGAGATATGTTACGAGCGTTGTATCTCCAATCGTATAATATGCAAACCCAAAAGCTTCTGGTGAGAACCCATCATCTGCTTGTTGCATCTCTTCCAATTCGGCAGCAGTCTGGTAGACAGAAAAGGGATCTAATTCCTCCATAATACTTCTTATGGCAACGTCTGCAAGGTAGTTGTTGTCTGTACTATCTACATAATATGTTGAAAGATAGTGCATTACGTAGTCGAGTTTTTTACCCTCTTCGCCTCCGTAATATTCTACTTGAGAGCTTGCATTAAAGGAGAAAATGCACACTAAAATGAATGTACTTATGATGTATTTCATGAATTGGTAGGTCTTTGGTATACTCTTTAGACTATAAACGTTGATTAAGTTGCAAAGATGCGTTGTTAAAATTAATTAATATCCCATCGTTGCGGCATCTGGTCTTCTAGGATCTGATGCCCCAAACAATAATCCATCAATCAGCATGATTGATTGGGTACTTCCCATGGCATTTCTTTGACTAATTTTATGTCCTTTGCTGACCAACAAGTTTCGTGTATCATGATTCAGCGTGTTTTCAAAATAGAGTTGATCAGGATACCATTGGTGATGGATTCTTGACGCGTGTGTTGCTTCTGCAATATTCATTTCGTGGTCGATGACATTCATGATGATCTGCATTACTGTTGTAATGATGCGACTGCCACCCGGGCTGCCGGTTACAATAAAAGGAAGTCCCTCTTTAAAAACAATGGTTGGCGTCATAGAGCTTAAGGGACGTTTGCCAGGTTCAACCGCATTGGCTTCCCCTCCGATCAGTCCATAAGCGTTTGCGGAGCCCGGTTTGGCAGAGAAATCACCCATTTCATTGTTTAATAAAATGCCTGTTCCTTCAGCAACGAGTCCTGTTCCAAAACTAAAATTTAATGTATATGTATTGGAAACTGCGTTGCCGTATTTATCTACTACACTATAATGTGTCGTTTCTTCACTTTCGAAATCTTGAGGTGTACCTGCTTTGATATCTTCAGAATTATTGGCTTGGTATCTGTCAATCTGACTTCTTAGTTTGTCAGCATAAGCCTTGGAGACCAAACCTTCAACAGGCACTTCCCAAAATGCAGGATCACCTAAATGTTCGGAACGATCGGCGTAAGCGAGTCGCATTGATTCAGCCATCAGATGGATTGTCTCGGCGGAATTGTGACCCAAAAAAGAGATTGGGTATTCTTCTAAGATATTGAGCATTTGGATAACATGCACGCCACCGGATGATGGGGGTGGCATAGAGGCTACGTCATATCCGCGGTAGGTTCCCCAAACTGGATCTGATTCTGTTGTTTCATAATTCATCAAATCTTGGTCGGTAATAATTCCGCCATTTTTTCTGATGTCCTTGGAAAGCTTCTTTCCTAGTTTCCCGCCATAGAATGCGTCGGCACCTTCTTCAGATATTTGCTTTAAGCTCCATGCTAAATCTTTCTGTACTAAAATATCTCCTTGCTCATAATATCCATTCTTTTTGTAAAATATTTTTTCGGTTGCAGGGCATGCTTTCAATCGCTTTTCATAGGTTTTCAATACCAATGACAAATCATAGGTTACTGGAAAACCTTCTTCGGCCAATTTGATGGCAGGTGCGATTACTTCCTTCAACGACATGGTTCCGTATTTTTTTAATGCCAATGCCATACCAGAAACCGTGCCTGGTACACCCACGGAATGGTAAGAGCTGTTGAATTTTTTACTATCTACATTTCCTGCTTTGTCTAGATACATATCTCGACTTGCCTCGCTCGGGGCCATTTCTCTATAATTGATGGCAGTGGTTTTTTCAGAATCTGAGTCATGCACAATCATAAAACCACCTCCTCCAAGATTTCCTGCACGAGGTAGAACGACAGCTAAGGCAAAACCAACACCTACTGCTGCGTCAATCGCGTTCCCTCCTTTTTTTAAAATATCTAATCCTACTTGTGTTGCCAAAGCATGTTGGCTTGCGACCATTCCATTTTCATTTACGATGGGATGGTGCACGGAGCTTGCGGAATAAATTGCTGTTTGTGCGTAGGTAGAAGTAAAGATAAAAAGTGAGATAATGATGGTAAAGAGTGGCTTGTGCATAGGTAAATATATTTGACTACTAAGGTAACTAGGATTTTTAGGATGTAGGGGGATTTTAGGATGGAAGAACTAGGATTTTTGGGATGTAGGGATTTTAGGATTTGGAAGAACTGGGATTTTTGAGATGTAAGAGGATTTTAGGATTTGGAAGAACTGGAATTTATAGGATGCAAGGGGGATTTTAAGATTAAGGTTGAACTGGGGTTTTGGGGATTCATAAGATTTTTGGGGATTAGTTGTCGGGAGGAATTTCTTTGGATATATGGGGAGTTTTGAGGTAGTATTCGTATTTTTCGAAAGCTCATTTGCCTTGAGCGAAAAAATAACGAAAAGGATGCAAATAATTGAATCAAAGAAGGAATATGATGCAATAGTGGTTGGATCAGGAGCAGGGGGTGGTATGGCTGCTTTTATAATGGCGAATAGCGGAATGCGGATAGCTGTTGTGGAAGCAGGGCCATTTTTTGATCCGAAAGATCCGGAGACTATGACGCAGATGAAATGGCCATGGGAATCGCCACGGAGAGGTGCGAGTACGAACCGGGCTTTTGGTGATTTTGATATGTCGTATGGAGATTGGGAGGTTGACGGGGAACCATATACCAAGGAAGAAGGAACGAAATTTTTATGGTGGAGGTCGAGGATGCTTGGTGGAAGGACAAATCATTGGGGAAGAATTTCTTTGCGATTTGGGCCAAAAGATTTTAAGCATAAGGATATTGATGGGCTGGGAGAAAACTGGCCAATCAGTTATGAAGAGATAAAACCTTACTACGATCGGTTGGATAAAATGATTGGGGTGTTTGGCACAAATGAAGGATTAAAGAATGATCCAGATGGGTTTTTCTTGCCGCCACCAAAGCCGAGATTGCATGAGTTGTATTATATGAAGGGGGCGAAGAAAGCTGGCATACCAGTGATACCGGCGAGGCTTTCGATTTTGACAAAACGAATCAACAAGGATAGAGGGGTTTGTTTTTACTGTGGGCAATGCAATCGGTCATGTAGTGCTTATGCGGATTTTTCTTCTGGTTCATGTTTTATTTTTCCTGCACAAAAAAGTGGACAGGTCGATCTGTATACGGATTGCATGGTTAAGAATGTAACGACCAATGATGAGGGACTTGCGACTGGAGTTTCTTATATCAACAAAAAAGACATGAAGGAATACCAGCTCAAGAGTAGAGCGGTGGTATTGGGTGCAAGTGCTTGCAGCTCTGCACGTATTTTAATGAATTCTAAGAGTAGTCAACATCCGAATGGATTGGGGAATAGTAGTGATCATGTGGGTAGATATCTGCATGATAGTACTGGAGCTGGATTGTCAGGATTTGTTCCTGACTTGATGGATAGGAAGGTGTATAATGAAGATGGTGTCGGTGGATTGCATGTATATAGTCCTTGGTGGGGAGACAATAAAAAATTGGATTTTCCTAGAGGATACCATATTGAAATGTGGGGAGGATTGGGGATGCCGGCCTATGGTTTTGGTTTTGGAACGCAGGGCTTGAATAAATATATCGGCGGTATGGTCGGAGGCTATGGCGATAAGCTAAGAAAAGATGCGAAGCGATTTTTTGGTTCGGTCATCGGGATTGCGGGAAGAGGAGAATCGGTGGCGCGATATGAAAACAGGTGTACGATTGATCCTACAATGGTTGATAAATTTGGAATTCCCGTTTTAAAATTTGATTATAATTGGTCAGATTACGAACGGTTACAGGCGAAACATATGGTGGATACGTTTGAAGAGATTATCACGAATATGGGTGGGTCAGTCATTGGAGACAAACCTGGTAAAGATAAAGATTATGGTCTTCTCGCTCCAGGGCAAATAATTCATGAAGTGGGTACGACAAGAATGGGGAATGATCCGAAAACCTCGGTGACCAATAAATGGCAGCAGCTACACGATGCTAAAAATGTATATGTTGTAGATGCAGGTCCATTCACATCCCAAGCAGACAAGAACTGTACATGGACAATCATGGCATTGAGCATGAGAGCTTCTGAACATTTGGTTGAACAATTTAAGAAGAAAGAAATATGAAAAGGAGAGATACATTAAAAACGCTTTTGATCGGAGGAATTGCGGGAGCGACTATTCCATTACAGGGATGTAAAACAGACGCAGTCGAGAAAGTTGAAGAAGTGATCTCAGCTGGCAGTGGCTACGGAAGAACGCCGAGTGAAAAAATCCACGATGAAAAGGTCAACGAGGAAGTATATCTGAATGAAGGAGAGCTTTCAACGATCGCTGTATTGTGTGATATTATTTTACCTGCTACTCCGACAGCAGGATCTGCCACGGATGCGGAAGTACCAGCATTTATAGATTTTATTGTAAAGGATCTCCCCTATCACCAATTGCCCATCAGAGGAGGTTTGATGTGGTTGAATGGAGAATCTACCAAGCGATATAACAAGGCATTTATTGATTGTAGTTCGGAAGAACAGATCAGTATTATCGATGATATTGCTTACCCAGATCCAGACAACAAAAAACCTGAGATGGCTCCTGGCATTTCATTTTTCGATAGAATGCGAAATCTTACGATGACGGGTTATTATACCACCAAGATGGGTATTGACGATCTAGGCTATGTGGGGAATCGACCCAACTTATGGGATGGTGTTCCACAGGAGGTATTGGACAAGCATGGATTATCCTATCCAGAGGAATGGATGCCAAAATTTGTAAATCATGAAACGAGAGATGTTCAGGCTGAATGGGACGAAAAAGGTAATTTGATAAGCTAAAAGCCCAATAAATTTGGTGTCTGAGTGTATCTTTTGTAAATTAATTTAAAATTATCGTAGAAATGAGGTTCCAAAATCTCATTTCTAGACACTAATCGTATACATACTTGATTACAAACAGTAATAACGACTATTCAACAGCCGATACCCTTGCCGCAATACGGTCAGGGAAAGAAGGGAGAGACAAGGTCCTCACCTACCTGTATCATAACGAAAGATTGCGAAACAGCATCCAAAGTGTGGTTTACAAAATGGGAGGCACTCAAGAAAACTTTAAGGATATTTTTGCCAATACATTGATGCAATTTGTAAAGACTGTGGTGAACAAACCAGATCTTGAGATAAGGCATGAAATGAATACCTATATTACAAGTATTGCAAAATATTTGTGGCTGGCTGATAAAAGAAAAGAAAATAAATACAGTCATACAGAGATTGAATCAGACATAGAAGAAGAATGGGAGGATGGCCCTGAAACACTCATACTTAAAAAAGAAAAAATCTATTTATTGGATGGGTTATTGGGGCAGTTAGGGAAGAACTGCAAGGAAGTTCTTATGTATTGGGCCAATGGGTTTAAAATGAAGGAAATTGCAGAAATGCTACAGTACAAAAGTGCAGACATGGCTAAAAAGAAGAAATATAAATGCTTCAAAGCACTCTTGTCATATCTTGAGAATAATCCAAATATTAAAGCAGCACTAAATTAGTGAAGGATTTTTTTGAACATATAGATGATTACATGGCTGGCCAATTGACTGGTTCAGAGTATGAAGCCTTTGCGGCTGAGTTGAAGCAGAATGAAAGTTTGCGTAATGCTGTGCGTAATTATGATTCAGCCAAGAGATTGAGTGAGGGTTTGCTGGAAATAGACATGCTGGAAACTATACAAAAACTAGAGGAAGGCGATCAAGCAACTCCACAAAAAGAAATTGATAAAAAAGAAAACAAAAATACGGGACGAAACTGGTTTATTCTTATCAGCATGGTTATGCTTCTGTCATTTTTGGCTTTGTGGCTGAGTAACGGGAGTACATCTGATTTAGATAAGGAAGAAATTCTGGCGAGTTATATCAAGCCGGTTGACGGTGATGCAACTAGATCAATTGACACCGTTGGGATGAATCATTTCCAAAAAGGAAAGTATTATTTTGCATTGAATAGATTTAACGAAAGTGAGAAATGGTTGACGCGGTATATAGAGAAAGAAAAAGATCAACAACTATTAAGTCAAGCCTATTTCTGGCTTGGATCTGCACACCTTGAGCAATGGGAAGTAAAAGAAGCAAAAAGGGTATGGTCCAAAAGTGAAGAGATAAAAGCGAAGAACAACTTAAGAATACTAGAGTGAAAACATCTGAAATATTAATATTTTAAAAGGCAATCCTAACGGGTTGCCTTTTTGCTTTTATCCATGAAAACAACTAGATGAAATTATGTAGTCAATATATTTAGTGCTAGAGGTTACTATTCGATATGGAATTAACACTAAATGATATTATTACTAAAAGTTTACACCTGAATATTGAAATACAAAACGCAAAACACATTTACTAACCATCTTTAAACACCAAAAAAATGAAGACCTTATTATTACTAATTATATCTGTTAGCTATATGGCATGTCCTGCAGAGAAACATGATTTTGAATGTCCGGAATGTCCGAATACTTCAACTACTACGACTATTACGAAAGAAATCTATCGTGGAAAAGTTACTCTTATTGATGATCAAGATAGAAGGCTAATTTCACTTTATGGAACCAACCAATCAATTTGGAGTGAAGATCACAGTTTATCTGAAAACGATATTGTAGAAGTTGTAACTGAAGATAATTTGGAAAATTATAAAATTAATATTCTTTGTTCTCCAGTATACGAGCATTGTCATCACAATGGAGTTGGAATTCATAAGAGAATGCATATTTGGATGATGCAATCAACGGGTAATCCGCAGTCAACTACATACAATGGCAAAAACTATATAGTTGCGAATATGAGAAAATTAAATGGTGTTGCAACAACTATGTACGTTGAAGAAAATTTCGAATTTATTTCAGCAGATTATGAAACTGACCCAAGAAGAGACCCTAGTTTTGATCCTTCTACTGATCCATCAACAATATTCGTTCATGGATTAGTGCTAAAAGATCAAACTGGAAAAAATCTAAGGATTAACGGGCATCTCTTACTTATTGATTTCACTAATGAAGAACACACACACTAACAAAATATGAGCAACACAGAATCGATTGCAAGCAATTGCACAGACTTAGTATTTGGAAATAATGGTATTTCTTTAACATTAGGAAATACAAATTATATAAATCCAACTCCAAATTTAAAATTAGTTTTTGACCCATTCTTTAACTTGGATAGGTTCAGTAAAAATTATTTAATTAATTTAGTTAATAACTTTTTTCAAGACCATTATCTATGTGGAATGGGCGTGGAATTTTCAAATTCTTTAGACCCTGTAAGAATTAAAAGCGGAATTGACGAAGATACCAGGTTTCATAACAATACAATATTTTTAGATTATTACCTACAAAATCCAATTGAGCTTCTTCATGAAATTATTCATGCTATCGTAGATTCAGTAGATGATAATTATCAAGCCCATAATATGGAACCTAATCTTTGCTTTCATTTAGATGTATTTTCTAATGGGTCTCCTGGTTTTATGCTAGATATTACAACTAGATTACGAATGCATTTTACAAGAAATCAACTAGGGAGTATACAAAGAGGTATTTTGTTTTTACCTGAACCTGGCACCATGTACCCATCTTTAGCTGAATTTTGCGACTACCTAAATCCTTTCAGTTCAGGAAGACTAAAAAATGTTGACAATGATGATAAAAGAGAAATTCCAATTAATGAAAAGGAATTTTTAAAATTAAAATTTAATGATGAATATAACGTGCTAAGTTCGATTAAAGGTTTCCCTAGAGATTACAATAAGGAGACCTACATTGAAAATAATCTTACTTATTATTTTAAGAATAAAAAGTAATAATAATGTAACTTAGTTTCGTGTATGTTAAAAAGAAATCGCTTATAATATTAGTCATACTGATTTCGTCTTCTTATCTATTTTTAAACAAGATAAATAAGAAGACGAAATCTAATATTGAATGTTTAGACACATATCAAAAATGTGATTCAATCTATCATTTAGATTCAACATACTTAAACCTACATGCAAATTTATTGTATGCTAGGTGGCAAATAAGAAATGGAAATATTACTGAGTCAATCAAAATATTAGATAGCTTAGAAATTCTCCAATCAAAAATTAAAAGAAATAGCTTTTATCAAGAAATAGTATTTTATCAATTTTTAGCTAGAAAAACAAATTTTACACTAAATGTTGATGAAATAAATGATCAATTAAAACTTAATTTAAGTGAAGTACACAACATTAATATGTTGTATTTTAAATCTGAAATTCTTAATTTTTCACAAGAAACAAATTTTGCATACACTACTGCATTATATGCAGAATATCTTAGGAGTAACTTATCAATTAAGGAAGAAAAAGAGATTTACTATCTTCCGTGGTCAATTCATGCTATAAGTTTAATTCGAGAATTTAGTGACCAAGAAGTTTCCGCAATTTATTTAAACAAGGCCCTTAAAAGTTGTAATAAAATAACTCCTGGATGTAGGTGGCTTAAAACACTACTCTTAACATTGAACGAAAATATTGGCTTAGAAAAAATAAAGGAGATAAAAGAGGAAGTGTTTAAAACAGGTCAATACACCCCATACACTGACAAAAAAATATTAACTCATTTAAGTTATGTTTGCTCTGATAATGATGTTGTAATTAATGATTTACTTTCACAAATACAAAAATCCGAATCACTTACTGATAGATCTAATTTTTACAATGTTTTATACCTCATAGATGCCTACTTAACTGATGGAGACTTAAATAAAGCAAATATTTGGTTAGACAAAATCTCCAAAGTAGAACATAATGAAATAGATTTATATAATTTGTGGCTTTTCAGAAAACAAAATTTATTGTTTAAGCAGTATATTAAATCAAATTCTAAATTATTACTAAAAGAACTTTTTAATGTATCTCAGGAATTAACAAACTCATATATTAAACAAGGCGAAAGTATTATTAACGACCACTATGCAGAGACCATATATTATGCAAACAATATTTTTCTTGAATCTTTGTTCTGTTTATTAAGTCTTAAAGATCTATCAACTTCTGAAACCCTGTTCTATTTAAATAACACGAAAGACCTTTACAACAAAGTATCCGATTCAAGATCTGTATTAGGCGCTAAAAAACCAACCGGACAATTATTAAAAAGAATCAATTATTTAAAACATGAAATCGAGAAACGTGAATTGTCAATAAATCGATATCAAGCTATAGAATACCCAGATATGTCCATCTTTGAGGAATTGTATTTTCTGCACCAAGAATTATATGAAATAAAACAAGGTCTTGAAGACGTAGATGTGTTGATGGTTAATCAAGAAAAAAAACTAAGCCTATCTTCCATCAACAAGCAAACACAAATCCTTGACTTCATACAAACCGATTCTTCTCTTTTCTTATCCAAAATAACATCTGATAAAATTGATCTTATAAAACTGGATTATGATCTCGCTTTAAAATCGATTGATGAAAAAAAGGAACAAATCTTAGATCGGAGTCAATCGATAGAATACAACTATTTGGACAGTATCCTTGTTGACCTTATTTCTGATAAACACCAAAAAATAATTTTTATTCCAGACGGTGAATTATTTGATTTTCCTATTGAATCAATACAAGATGAAAAAGGGAAATACCTTGTAGAGGATTATAATATCTCATATGCATCACAAATTTCTGAAGCCATTAACACAACATCCTCAACAATAGAGAATGAAATCTTTACTGCCAGTTATACAAGTGATGAAACTTTTAAAGATCGCAAAATAAAAAACTACCCTGAACTTCCATTTGGCCAATATGAAATTGAAAAAATAAAAGAGCTTTATACTGTCAACACTTCTTATTCAGGAAATGAATTTACGGAAGGAGTGCTAACCAAAGGTCTGGACAAAGACATAGTTCATATTTCAAGTCATTCGAGTTCGAGTACAAACAATCCATTGGATAATTATATTCTTGTTAGGAATAAAGAAGGAGATGGAGTGCCTATATATGGTTTTACACTCAAATCAATGGACTGGAATACCAAGTTGGTAGTATTAAGTTCGTGCGAAAGTGGCACTGGCACCATCAAGCCAGGATGCGGGATATTTTCCTTGTCCAGAGATTTTATTCAATCTGGCGCGGAGACGGTTATCAAGTCCCTATGGAAAGTGAACGATAAATCAACATCAGAGTTGATGATTGCCTTTCATGAAAACTTAAGAAATGGTATGACGGGTGCACAAGCTTTGCGTCGAGCAAAGTTAAAGCTACAAACCAATGAGGAGTACTCACATCCTTATTATTGGGCAGGATTTGTCTTGGAGGGTAATCCAAATATTCTTCTCGGCAAAAAATGAGATCGAGCAAGTAAAAATATCTTTTACGCTTATTACTTCAACACAACAAGGATTGAAGTAATGAAACGACAATTATTATCTTGCGATCCTTATGAATGAAATCTTCAAATCGATCGTGCTCAATAGAACTGGAGCTACTGCATTGACTTCCATTGAAGTGATACAAAATCTCTGGAGTGGCTATGGAAAAATAATGAGGATTGGCTTAGAAAATTCGGACACAAAAAGTGTGGTGGCAAAGCACGTCCAATTACCGAAAAACAAAAACCATCCTCGAGGATGGAACACAGATATTGGCCATCAAAGAAAAGTCAAGTCCTATCAAGTTGAAACAAATTGGTATCAAAACTATAGCAAAAATAGTATTGCACGGTTGCCCAAATGTCTGTCAATAGATACAGACAATGAAGAAGTTTTCATTTTACTTGAAGATCTAAACACAGCTGGTTACCCGTTCAGAAAACATTCGTTGGAATGGGAAGAAATTTCTTCTTGCTTGAAATGGTTGGCCGAGTTTCACGCAAGCTACTTAGGGAACACACCTAATGGAATTTGGGAAACGGGTACCTATTGGCACTTGGAGACAAGACCTCAAGAATTAGACGTATTGCAAGACCAAAGATTGAAAGAAGCAGCTCCTTTTATTGACAAAAAACTCAACGATTGTACATTTAAAACATTTGTTCACGGAGACGCTAAATTGGCAAATTTTTGCTTTGGAGAAAAAGCAGCAGTGGCTGGATTGGATTTTCAATATGTAGGTGGTGGATGCGGAATGAAAGATGTAGCTTACTTCATAGGTAGTTGTCTCGACGAATCAGAATGTGAACGTTTGGAATCAAAAATTCTTGATACTTATTTTATACATCTTCAAAAAACTCTTCCCAATAGAAATGACAATTTAGAATCCGAATGGCGTTCTTTGTACCGAGTAGCTTGGGCCGACTTCCATCGTTTCTTAAAAGGATGGAGTCCTGGTCACTGGAAGATTAATAGTTACAGTGAACGCGTAACGGCAGAAGCAATCAAAAGCCTATGAAACTAGATTTAATACATCTAAAAGATATAGCTATCCAAGCAGCGCTCGCCGCAGGAAAGATCATCCAACAACATATGGACAAAGACATTTCGGTTGAGAAAAAAGAAGGCGCAAACAGTCAAGCATCCCAAGTTGTTACCGAAGTAGACAGAGCATGCGAAAAAATCATTTTAGCGTATCTCATGCCAAGTTGTGAAGAATATGATCTTGCTCTTTTGTCAGAAGAAACTGAAGACGACGGTGGACGATTTGAAAAAGATTATTTTTGGTGCATTGATCCGATTGACGGTACACTCCCCTTCATTGAAAAGCGTCCCGGCTTTTCTGTATCCATTGCACTGATCAAAAAAGACGGCACTCCATTGATAGGCGTTGTCTATGATCCAAGTACAAATAATTTGTACTACGCCGTTAAAGACCATGGTGCTTTCAAAAACAAGAAGTCTTGGGAAATAAAAAATACCAACATCTACCTTAGCTATGTCACTGATAGAAAATTAGCAGATACTCCTAACAAAGAAGAAATAGAAAAACTACTAATAACGCAAGTTGAAAAACAAGGCTTAGAAGGAATTAAAGAAATTGACGGTGGTGGTTCGGTTATCAATGGAATCCGCGTATTAGAAAATGGACCTGCTTGTATGCTTAAGTTACCAAAAGAAGAAAAAGGAGGTGGAAGCATCTGGGATTTTGCTGCGATCGCTTGTATTTTTCAGGAGTTAAACTTACCTGTAACTGCTTTTGATGGTGAGAGGTTGGAGTTGAATCAGGAAGGTGGGTGTTATATGAATAAGGGGGGTGTGTATTTTGAGAATTTTTCTTCTAAATAATATTTTTTTATTTCAAATTACATTTTACTTTCTTTTGTCTACCGCACAATGGGTAGTTGGCTATCGTAAACGGCTTTTTTGAAAAATTTTCATGAAGTCAGATGTGCCTCTTAATTGATTTTTATTTTCAAATAACTTCTTACTTTCTTTTGTCTACCGCACAAAAGAAAGTAACAAAGAAAAACCCACCGCTGTAGAAAGACAAGCTAAAATTTTTCCGCCCGCGCGCATCTTTAAAAACTCCACATGAGAGTTTTTGTTCAATGATTTTTGGTCCCATACCGGTTCATAATTTTTGTGTGCCGTGTTACACAGTTCAAAGATTTTTGGCGGCGCAAAGGCAAAATTTTTTAACGCTTGCCTTGCTAAGGCGGGTCCAGCTTAATCGAAGAGATTTCAATTGGTAGATGAAAAAGGGAAAGGATAAAATAATTTTGGAAACGTTTGGTGAACAAAAGAAAATGAAAAATTGTTTTTAGAAAAAAACTCTTACCAAATCGTTAATCATTACTTTTACACTTAATGTTTCCAAACTTCAACATTTACTCTACCCCACTTCTCATTTTAGTTTTACAAGGACTGATTCTTGTGGGGATGTTGCTGTATAAGTCCAAATCGCTGCGTGACGTTTCTAGTCTAATTCTTGGGATTTTATTGTTGATTACTTGCTATCATCGGATTACTTATACGATTGGATTCATGGGATGGTATGATACTTTTAGGAATACCAAAATCAATTATTTTTTGATACCCTTTATTTTGGGGATTGGGCCCTTGATTTATCTCTATATTCATTCTGTAGGGGTTAAGGGTTTTCGATTGACTGCTAAGAAGTTGTTACACTTTATTCCTCTTGCGGTCTTTTTTGTTTACCGGATCATTATTCTTCTATATGATCGAGTGCAAGAGGGATACGCTGATACCCAAAATGGTATTGCTATGCAGTGGTATCTAGAAAACAGTAGCTCTATTATCAATGTATTCTTCGTCCTTCACCTCTTTGTTTATTTGGTGTTTTCTTTTAAGATCTACTATAAAATAAGATCGAGACTTGAGCATGAATATTCCAATACTTACAGGCACGAATTGTTGTGGTTAAGGAATTTCTTGATACTTTTTACGGTGCTTTTTATTTATGACACCACTCAGTTTCTCATTGAGAATTTTGTGGTTGATCTTCATTGGACTGAAGAATGGTGGTATCAATTGTTTTCACTTTTGGTGGTAATTTTCGTTGGAGTAAAGGCATATTTCACGCCTTTGGAACACCTTCCTTTGCTTGAGCCTGCATTGATCGAACCAAAGGTCACAGAATCCTCTTCTCGAACTGAACACACTAAGGAAATAGATGGGGAAATTACTAAGCTCGTTGATCTTGTCGAAAATGAATCTTTGTATCTCGACCCCAATCTAACCTTGACCAAACTGGCGAAAAAACTTAACATGGCGCCTTCTCAGTTATCACAAACAATCAACAAAGGCACACAGAAGAATTTCAATGAATTTATCAATGCATATCGTGTGGAGCTGATCAAGCAAAAACTTCAAGATGAGAAATTCAACCATCTGTCAATTTTAGCCATAGCTTTGGATACGGGTTTCAACAGTAAAGCAACATTTAACCGGGTTTTTAAGAAAATTGATGGCAATTCTCCTTCTTTTTATAGGAAATAATTCTGTTCATAATACACAGACAATCAAATAGTTAGAATATTTGAGACGTCTTAATTTTGTATTTGAGACGTGTAGATTTTATATGAGACGAGCAGTGCCGATTTTTAGCCCACCTTGCAGTCATTATTCAATTCAAAAATTACGAACATGAAACATTTAATGAGCATTCTTCTAATCCTTGGTTTTGTCAATAGCGCTTCGAGCCAAATTTATGGAGACGGTAATATCAAGACCATGTCTCAGAAAGTGCCCAATCTTACGAGTATTGAAATCGACTTTAATGCCAATCTGAAATTAGATTACAATCTTGAAGAAGAAATGATTATTGACGCTGACGCAAATGTGCTTGAGTGGATCGGAATCACATTTGAGAATGGGAATCTAAAGTTGGACCAAAAGAAATGGATAGAGCCAAGCAAGCTTCCAACGATCACCATCGGTTCGCCAAATTTAAAATCTGTTTATCAAAGTACACATTCAACAACAACGGTTTCTAATGTTACTGGATCAGTACTTTACCTCAAGGGAAATGTAGGAAAAATTATCGCAGAAGGAATGATCGATGATTTATACATCGATACCGAAAACACCGACATCGATGCAAGAAATTTGGAAGTAGGAACTGTGTACATTTCAGAAATGTGTAGAGCTTATATTCAATTGGAAAAATATAAGAAATTAAATAGAGAAGATAATTCAAAGTCGATGGTAGAAGTGGGAGGAAGCCCATTGAATTTAGATAAAAAAACCAAATCCGAAAAGGGAAAGAAAAATGCCAAGCCTGTAAAATACATCAAGTTCAAAATCAAGAACAACTCGATGGCAAGACATTCTTACTATGTGAAAGGGCCCAATGGTAGAGGAGGAAAATTCAGTTATGGTTTTTCAATGTTTCCATTGACAACCAGAGATGAAAACTGGTCTGTTGGCACCAAGATTTATAAAGAAGGTCGATTTGGAAAATTGACTGAATTGATTACGATTACGGAATCAGATGAAGGAAAGGTGGTGGATTTGTTTAAATAACCGCAGTTAAGAAACAGAAAGGGACTCTATATTATTATGGAGTCCCTTTCTGTTTCTTTTATTCGCCTTGGCTATCATAAGTATAATTGCTACATTGATGCTATAACCAACAACTTCCAAATATGAAAACTTTACTTTTTTTATTTCTTCTATGCACAAGCGCAACAACTTTTGGTCAACTAGGGGTAAATAATCCTGTCCCATATAAAGGTCCATCAAATCTCAAATTAGTCAAACAACATAGAATAAGTAACTTTATCTGTGAAGACACCTCAACAACCATGTATTGGATTGACTCAATAGGAAGAGTCACGAAAGAAGAAAATTACTTTAAAGGAGAGTTACAAAAATCCAAAACCCATATTTATAATAAGGATAAATCACTGGTTATAAAAACCATAACCGACAATCTCGAAGAAGACACTAAATATAGAATACCTGAAAAATTGTTTGCCAGTTATGAGTATGACAAAAACAACAACATAAGCACCTACAAAATTATTGACTCAAGAGATTCGATCATTGAACTTTCCCACATGGAATATGATAATGAAAATAGAATAACGAGAATCACTTACGAAGTTGTACCCATAAGATTTAGAAAGAGCAAGCCAAATATGACCTATGATTCTATCGCTTATAATGTGAAAGAAAATCTCAAAACAACCTACACTCGCAAACCAACAAAAAAATATTTCAAGGAAAAGACAAAACCTATTATACCAGAAAAACTATTACCTGAACCAGGTGAAAACACCTTGGTCGTAGAACGGGATAAAAAAGACAGTAAATCCATTACATACTATGATTTTGATGAATATGGGAATGTGATTAAAAGTGTTGGCTATTTGATTATAGATGGTAATAAAACAAAAACTTTTACCACAATTGTTGAACTCATATATGAGGATACAGAAGATTGATGAAATCCTATTCGGTGAGCTTCACCAACGTATGTCTTATTGAATTATATCTTCCTCTTGTAAAGTGTATCTCACTCCTATACCTCCCATCAAGTAGTTTCCATATACAACGGTAGATTGATTCACCTCACCTGGATAATTTAAACTCTCCAGTTCAAATTCTATGTACGTCATAGGTCTGAACAAATTAAATCGACCCTGCACTTCACAAAAGAATGAAAGCTTATCTATTAATTCCCTTTCAAACCCAAGATAAATTGGAAGATAGAGCGAAAATCGATTGGTGTATTTCAAATGCGATGTAGTCAACTCAGATAATACCTCTCCATTAAAAGAAGAACTAGCAGTACTCATTCCACTGTTTGTAATTTTTCTTTCAAAATTTGTGTATCTAGGATTAATAAGAAACATCATCCCAATTCCCGAACCGACATATATTTTTGATGCTTTAGATACTTCGAAAAATTTTAAATATCCGATTTTTAGATTCAAAGGAAGATCAGCTCCAGCACCTTGACATGTATTTCCCTCATTGGCATTAAAACAATAGTCATGAGAATTAGCAGAAATAGTAAAATCAGCCCTTAATCTTTGATTTGATTTAAGTTGATACAAATAACTTACGTCCATTGATAAAGGCCTTAAATCTGACAGTACACTTATATCTGCAAAACTAGAAACTATTCCTCGAGGTTTTAAATTGTCGTAACCAGGAATAAAAAATTCTCTTCCTGGCGTTTCCTCTACTGCATATAAATTCGTCAGTTTATAAAACGAAATTCCAATTTGTCCTTGAGCTGCCAAACCAGCACAAAAGAAAAGCAATAGTAATGAAGTTGCGATTGATTGTTTCATGATTTATGATGTTGTTCTATAATACTTACCGGGAGGTATGCACCGAAAGAACGTCAACTAGTCCTGCATTATTTCTTTCGATTAATTAAAGGATTTAGTAATCCATTCTTTATTAACTCTAGCCCTAATTCCATCAAGAGGCAAAATTTCAATTTCATCATAAATAGCATCAAGAAAAATCTCCCCATTTCTTCTAACGAAACCAAACTTTTCTTTTGGTTGTTATTCCTACACCTTCAACTTTAATATCATCATATTCAAAATCTAGAATTAAACCCTTATCAATACTATACAAACCTCTTTTACCATTTTTTTCTAAAACAATTGCCCTATCACTGTAATAGCTCCAGATATTAGAATATTCAAATTCAAAGATTAATTTTTCCTTTTCAAGACTGTAATATGATTTCAAAGAATCTTTGGTGATTATTATCCCCCTGCCAAAGTACTCCCTTTCCATATCATCATATTCAAAATCTAACAAAATTTTATTCGAAGTCAATAAGCCAAAATTCCCATCATTCTTTGCAATTATATAATCGCCATTGCAATCAATTATTTCATCATATATTGGTTCAGATATCTCTCCGTTTTCAAAAATTAAGCCTTCCTTACCATTTAATAACAATTTAGATTTAAAAATATAATCATATTTGATTGGCACAATTATTCCTTTGTCAACATGGTAAATGCCTACTTTTTCAGACTTCTCAACATTCCATAATTTATCTTTGGTTTTATCATTGTATTGATCATTTTGCCGAACCTTGGAATATTCAAATGGAACAAGAACTTCTTCCTTTAAATTTATTAGTCCCCATAGACCATTTTTCTTTGCTGAAATAAAATTTCCATCCCAACTATTAGAAAAACCTGCTAAAATTGGATCTAGTTCTTCATATTCAAATGGAATTATTATCTCTGAATCAAAATTAATGATGCCAAATTTTTCTTCCTTCTCTGCAATAACAAAATCATCATCAAGGCTAATACATTCTAAAGATTCGTAAAGAGGTGGTATCAAAATTTCCCCTTTGTCATTTATAAGCGAACTCTTATTATTATCCAAAACTACACAACCATTATTGTAATTCTTTATTGTTTTATGAATTATGGGCGCAACCAATTCTCCTTTTTCATTAACTACTCCTTTATGCTCACCTTTGGTCATAATTATTAGTCCAGAGTAATTCAGCCTAACATTACTTTCAGCTTTTTTAAGAGCTTTAATTTTATCGAAATTAAATGGGAAGACTTCATCCCCATTACTATTTATGATTCCATAAAATGTATCTCGTTTTGCAATAATTAATTCTTCATTAACTATCTCAATAGAATTAAATTCAAATGCAGTTTTGAACTTACCTTTAATATCAACAAGTGCATACTTTTCATCTTGTTTCAATACCAAATGGTTAGATCTTATAGGATGGAAACTAAAATAATAATTATTGATATCGTGTTTTTCATCTGTAAAAAGAGTTCCATTATCAAAATACAATTTTGCTCCTTCTTCATTATTTGCAATAAATAGATTGTGGTCTTGAATACTTACATCATCAAATTCAATAGGTAATACCATCTCACCCATTTTATTGAACAAACCAAACTTATTGTTTAGCTTGACTCTAATTAAATCTGCATTATGAGTAACATTATCATACTTGGTAGGTATTATTGTATTGCCAGATGAATTGATGTAGCCTTTATATTTACCTATATGAACAAGTATTAAATCACTATTTGAATTTTTACCACCTAAATAATTATCACTATATAGGTCTTCATTCGTGTAAATAAAATCAGTAGATAATTCACCATTCAATTTACCAATTGCCCACAAATCGTCTTGCTGAATAAAAACAATTGAGTCTTTAAAAATTCTAATCTTTTTGTATTTCAGTGGAAAAATAAAATTATTGTTTTGGTCTAACATTCCTTGCAATAAACTATCATTTTTGACAATGAAATACATATTATTCTTAGAATAGATATTTTTGTATGCTGGTGGGATAAGATACTCTCCTATATCATTTATTACTCCATCTAAATTATTTTCATCTACGACAGCATATCCATTTTTAAATCTATTCGCATAATCATATAATGAATCATTTAGAGGTGCACCATCAGATCCTATGTAATACCATTTCTTTTCTTCTGTTTGAACCGCTGCCTTATCTTCACTAAAATCATTTACGTACCGATATGTAAATGGTATTTGTATTTCACCAAGAGTATCAATAAAACCCATAAGTTTTGTTGTTCTACTTTGAGCTCTTAATAATGCATTTGTAGTTTCCTCTGATAAAACACTTATTTCTTCATTCCCTAGGTGTTCATATTGAGATCTAGATAGAAAAGGTAATAAAAGAAAAAATACTATAATTTGATATTTCATCTTGAAATTGATTTGTCGTATGCAACTTTCTCATTGGTGCACTATCTAGGCTTAATACTCTAATATCCTGAACAGAATACTTAGAGAAAACTAAAATAAAACACTATGGCTTAAGAAGGGCAATCCAAAAACTTAATCACCTACGCCTTATCCAAAGAAATAAACACCTTCAATCCATTTCCTAGATCAACTTCCTCACCTGATCCATGTCCATCAACTTGGCTAATCTCAGTAGCGAGTACTTCTCCTTTGATGTAGTCGGAATAATCTGTAAGTGCTTTGGTCAGTGCATCGTCTTTGGTGATCTTAATCGCAATCTTATCGGTCACGTTGAATCCTGAATCTTTTCTGATATTCTGGATTCTGTTGATCATCTCTCTTCCTAGTCCTTCTGCTTTAAGATCTTCTGTCAAAGTGATATCCAATGCCAAAGTGATTTCTTTGTCCTGAGCAACCGTCCAGCCTGGAATCTCTGCTGCATTGATTTCAAAATCTTCAATTGTCAAATCAAACGACTCTCCTTCTAACTCTAATTTGTAACCACCAGATTTTTCAATGGCAGCAATGGCGTCTTGGTCTAATCCACCAATGTGAGCAGCAGCTGCTTTCATATGTGGACCTAGTTTTCTACCGAGAGTCTTAAAGTTAGGCTTGATCTTTTTATTGATAACGCCAGAATCTTCTGCGAGGTATTCAATCTCTTTCACATTTACTTCATGTAGAATAAGGTCTTCGACTTGCGCTACATGTTCTTTGTATTTGTTGTCAAGGATTGGCAACAAAATTTTCTGTAGTGGTTGACGTACTCGTATGTTTTCTTTCTTTCTCAATGAAAGCACCAATGATGAAATACGTTGTGCATAATCCATCCTTACTTCTAGATCGCTATCAATCTTTGATTGATCTGCAACAGGGAAGTCTGTTAAGTGAACAGAAATCTTTTCATTTTTTCCGGTGGCATTGTTCAAGTTTTGGAACATCCAGTCTGAAAAGAATGGTGCGATAGGAGCCATCATTTTTGAAATGGCTTCTAAGCAAGTATATAGTGTTTGGTAAGCAGCAATCTTATCAGTAGTAAAATCTCCTTTCCAAAATCTTCTTCTATTTAATCTAACATACCAGTTACTCAAGTTTGATTCAACAAAATCTTGAATCGCTCTACCGGCTTTGGTCGGTTCGTAATCAGCATAGTACTCGTCAACTTTCTCGATCAATGAATTCAGAAGAGAAATAATCCAACGGTCGATCTCTGGTCGATCCTCCATTGGTACATCTGCTTCTTTAAACTCAAAACCATCAATATTTGCGTAAAGCGAAAAGAATGAGTAGGTATTGTATAATGTACCAAACAATTTTCTTCTTGTCTCATCGATCCCATCAAGGTCAAACTTCAAGTTGTCCCATGGATTGGCATTGACCATCATGTACCATCTGGTTGCGTCGGCACCATAATTGGACAGAGTGGTAAATGGATCAACCACATTTCCTTTTGACTTGGACATCTTCTTTCCTTCCTTGTCAAGGACCAATCCTGTAGAAACAACATTCTTGTAAGCGATGCTGTCGTTAACCATGGTTGAAATGGCATGCAAAGTATAGAACCACCCTCTTGTCTGATCTACTCCTTCAGAAATAAAATCAGCCGGATAGCTTTTCTTAAATTTCTCTTCGTTTTCAAATGGGTAATGCCATTGTGCATACGGCATCGATCCTGAATCAAACCACACATCAATCAAGTCCAATTCTCTCGTCATTTTTTCACCCGCATCGTTGACCAAAGTAATATCATCGATGTACGGTCTGTGTAAATCTTCTGGCACTTCTTGACTCAATCCCAAAGCTGCATTTGCCTTGGTAATCTCTGCTCCCAATTGTTCTACCGAACCGATACAAATTTCCGAACCGCTTTCTGATTTCCAGATAGGAAGTGGAATTCCCCAGAAACGAGATCTTGATAAGTTCCAATCTTGTAAGTTTTCCAACCAACCTTGGAATCTACCAGTACCTGTAGAAGATGGCTTCCAATTGATGGTCTTATTTAAATCCGCCATTCTATCTCGGATGCTTGAAGCTTTTACAAACCAAGAATCCAATGGGTAATAAAGGATTGGTTTGTCAGTACGCCAGCAGTGAGGATAGTTGTGTACATACTTCTGTACGTTGAAGGCTTTGTTTTCTGTTTTTAATTTGATGGCGATATCGATGTCGACATTTTTGAAGTCTTCTTCGTCTCTGTAATTTTTTACAAAGCGACCGGAGAATTCTCCAACAGTATCTTTGAATCTTCCAGACTTATCTACCAAGGTCAATGCACCAATCTTATGATCGACTGCCACCTTTCTATCATCTGCACCAAATGATGGTGCTGTGTGTACAATACCTGTGCCGTCTTCTGTTGTTACATGGTTTCCAGTAATGACTCTGTAAGCATCCGTCGAGCCGTACAGCTCTTCGATTTCGTTTCCAAAATCCAACAATGGTTCGTAACGGATATCCTGCATTTGCGCCCCAGCGAAAACATCACTCTGCTCCAAAATCTCAGGCTGCTTCTT
>CALFDU010000051.1 GCA_937950315.1 uncultured Saprospiraceae bacterium
GTACAGAATTATGGAGGTCTGCGATTGGGCTCAATTCCTGCCGGTGATATTACAGCAGGAAAGATATTCGAATTAATGCCTTTTGACAATACTTTGGTGTGTCTTGAGCTTGATGCCAAAACCATTCAACAATTGGTTGATAGAATTGCTGAATATGGAGGATGGCCAATTAGCCGCTCATTGGCATTTACAATAAGAGATTCCGCGGCAGTCGATATAAAAATTAAAAATGAAGCTCTGAATCCTAATATCAAATACCAGGTAGTCATGCCAGATTATATTGCCAATGGTGGAGACAATTGTCATTTCTTAAAAGACAAAAAGAGGCAAGATAGTGGAGTTGTGATCCGACAAGTTCTGATCAAATACCTAAGCGATAAAATGGCAGAAGGAATCAGTCCTGCAATTGATGATACCCAAAGAATCAAAACCAACTAAGCATGAAAAGGAGAGCATTTTTAAAAAACACAACTGCATCAGGACTTGGATTGTTTATGCCTATCCCAGCGTCGATGTTGATGACAGAAAATATCACCCAGGTAACCATATTACATACCAATGATGTGCACAGCCGGATAGATCCATTTCCAATGGATGGAAGTAGAAATGCAGGAAGAGGTGGTGCTGCCAGACGTGCTTCAATCATAGAACGAGTAAGATCCCAAGAAGAACATGTGATCTTGCTGGATAGTGGAGATATCTTCCAAGGCACACCCTACTTCAACTATTTCGGTGGGGAGCTTGAGATTCAATTGATGAAAATGATGAAGTATGATGCATCTACGATTGGCAACCACGACTTTGACAATGGTATTGATGCTTTGGTTACCCAAATGAAAAAAGCAGGATTCCCAATGCTAAATTGCAATTATGATTACAGCGATAATGGACTAGCAGAGGTAACCAAAGAATATAAGGTGATCCAAAAAGGAGAAGTTAAGATTGGAGTTTTTGGAGTTGGCATTAAGCTCGAAGGATTGGTCCCTAAAAAACTAATTGGCACAACTGTATACAATGATCCTATTAGCAGAGCTCAGAAAACTGCCGATAAGCTCAAGAACGAACTTAAATGTGATTTGGTTATCTGCCTGTCTCACCTTGGCTATAAATACGATTCGTCATACGTCTCCGATGTGAAGTTGGCTTCAAACACCAAAAACATAGACATCATCCTAGGAGGACACACGCATACTTTCATGAAAAGTCCAGACTTGCAACGTAACCTAGAAGGCGAACCCGTCATCATCAATCAAGTTGGTTGGGCAGGACTTATGATGGGAAGATTGGATTTGAAGTTTGAAAAAAACAAACCGGGCAAGTGCTTAAGCTGCGAAAACCTTTTTGTTCAATAGATATTTTTTTCTTTAATATTTAAGAATCGAACTTGTAAAAAATTGTAGCTGACGAGGTTACATAGGTACATTTTTATCATATATTAAACTTGTATTTTTTATCCCCTTTTTCGTGTCTAAAACCCTTCTTGCATTGCTTAGTTCCGACATTTTTTCGGTAAACTTGTAATCCCGTTAAATGAAAAACATGGAGTTTGTCTTTGCTATACAGACAATCACATGACCAACTTATTGAGAACCTAATTAAATTGAGTTAATGGAAGTTAACCACATTCAAGCCTGGGATGAATGTTTGGAGATAATCAAGAGCGATATAAGCGAGAAAAGCTTTAACACTTGGTTTATCCCGATAAAGCCTGTTAAACTGGATAACAAGGTTTTAACCATCCAAGTTCCTAGCAAGATGTCCTATGAATGGCTAGAAGATAAATACATAAGACAATTAAAAAAAGCCATTCTTGGTGTTCTTGGAAGCAAAGGAAGATTAGAATACAAGCTTCCTGTTAAAGCAGAAGTGTTACAATCCTCGAAAAAAATAGATACAACCATTAATCCTTTTGCTATACCTGGGATTAAAAAAGTAAGAATAGATTCTAACCTAAATGCCAATTACCTTTTCTCGAATTATATTCAAGGAGATTGCAACAAGATGGCTAGATCAGCGGCCTTGGCCATTGCTAAAAAACCAGGAGGTACCGCATTCAATCCAATGATTATCTATGGAGGTGTTGGACTTGGTAAAACACACTTGGCTCATGCCATTGGAAATGAAATAAAAGCCAAGTTTCCAAACCACAACATCATTTATATTACTCCTGAAGACTTTACAAATCAAATTGTAAAGGCCATCAAGAATAACAACATAGAAGACTTTATCAGATTCCACAGAAACGTTGATACCATCATCATCGATGATATTCAGTTCTTGAGTGGTAGAAAAAAGAGTCTTGAGATTCTTTTCAATATCTTCAACGAGTTTCACCAAAACGGAAAGCAAATCATTTTGACGTCTGACAGACAGCCAAAAGATTTAGAAGGGATGGAAGAAAGATTGATCTCTAGATTTAAGTGGGGATTGATCGCCGATCTTACGCCACCAGAATTTGAAACAAGAATGGCCATCATCGAAGAAAAAATGGCCAACGAAGAAATAGAGTTTTCTTATCCAGTCAAAGAATACATTTGTTACAATATCACCAACAACATCAGAGAGTTGGAAGGTGTCTGTACATCCATCATTGCACAAGCAACGCTTAGTGACAGAGAAATCAATATTGAGCTAGCAAAAGAGGTGATTCAAAAATTTGTTTCATTCAACAACAAGAAGATTTCAATCGAGAACATCAAAAACGTTGTTGCTACTCACTACAAATTAGATGTTGAACAACTGAATAGCACAAGTCGTAAGAGGGAAATCGTGATGGCTCGACAGATATCGATGTACTTGGCCAGAGAATATACCAAGCATTCTTACGGTCGAATAGGATCTTACTTTGGTGGAAAGGACCACAGCACTGTGATGTACTCAATCAAGTCAGTAAAGAATATGCTCGATGTAGACAAGCAGTTTTCTGAGGTAGTAAATATCTTGGAGAAGGAAGTGCAGTTTACACTTAAGGGATAATATAGCACTCAGTCAGTGGCGGTTGCGTTTCTTGACTTGAGTATTATACATGAGAAAGGAAAGTTCTTAAAAAGGGGCTTTCCTTTTTTTATAGCCTGATCAAACTTACCCATTCAAATTACTCCAAATCTCATCCTTTAGTTGCACTACACCTTCCTGAGTAACGCTACTGAAAAATAAAATGGGTAGATCTAAATCCAACTCTTCCAATAGCATGGCTTTGAGTTCTTCATCGACAAGATCAGATTTTGAAATTCCGAGAATCCTAGGTTTATCCAGTAACTCTTCGTTGAACATTTTCAATTCATTCAGAAGTACTTTGTAGGTCTCTGTAATGTTGTCATCGTCAGCAGCAATGATGAAGAGAAGAAGAGCATTCCTTTCAATGTGTCGCAGAAATCTGATTCCCAAACCTTTTCCTTCGTGCGCTTTTTCAATGATCCCTGGGATATCTGCCATGATAAAGGATTTAGCTCCACGGTATGCGACTATTCCAAGATTTGGAGTCAGTGTGGTAAAGGCATAATTGGCAATCTTAGGCTTGGCAGCTGTGATGGCAGCAAGTAAAGTAGACTTACCTGCGTTGGGCAAACCAACCAAGCCCACATCAGCCAATACTTTCAATTCAAGAACCTTCCATTCTTCTTTTCCAGGTTCGCCTGGTTGGGCATACATTGGTGTTTGTTTGGTGGCACTTTTAAAGTGATCATTACCGAGTCCACCTCGCCCTCCAGGAACAAGTATATGTTCTACCCCGTCTTCTGTTATTTCCAATTGTACTTCCCCGGTCTCTGCATCTTTGGCGATGGTGCCGATGGGAACTTCTAAAATAATATCTTCTCCAAAAGCACCTGACTTATGGCCACCTGAACCATTGGCACCAGGCTTGGCGATAACATGCTTTCTATACTTCAGGGGAAGCAAGGTCCAAAGCTGCTTATTACCTCTGATGATGATATGACCACCGCGGCCGCCGTCTCCACCATCAGGTCCGCCACGCGCATTTTTATTGTCTCTAAAGAAATGTACTGACCCAGCGCCACCAGCACCCGATCTACAACAAATCTTTACGTAGTCAACAAAGTTTTTATCTGACATGAATTATTCCTACAAACAGGATTTATGAATCGATGGTGGCACAAAGTCTTCCAAAAATATCTTCAATACTTCCTATTCCATCTACCGTATGTGACAATTTCATTTCGTCATAGTAGTTGTAAACAGGAGAAGTTTCTGCATGATACACTTTGATTCTATTTTTAATGATATTCGAATCAGAGTCATCTGCTCTTCCTGAAGTTTTCCCCCTTTCAACCAATCGTTTTACCAATTCGTCTTCTGCAACGTCCAAGGCTATTAGTTTAGAAATAGCCATTTCCTTTTCAGAAAATATTTCATCCAATGCTTCACATTGAGCAATGGTGCGTGGGAATCCGTCTAGAATAAAACCAACCGAGTCAGGATGTTTGTCTAGTTTATTAGACAACATGCCTACTGTAATACTATCGGGCACCAATTCTCCTTTAGAAATAAACTCTTTGGCTTTCAAGCCAAGAGGAGTATCATTTCCCATCTCATATCTAAACAAGTCTCCCGTTGAGATGTGAATGAGATCATATTTTTCTGCCAACTTAACGGCCTGTGTACCTTTTCCAGACCCAGGAGGACCAAATAGTATTAAATTTATCATCGGTGTATTATTCTTAAAAAACAGTAATCTTATTAATCGTCGAAACATAGTCGTTTTGGCAAACTTAATCGTTGATCACATCCTTTCCAAACAAAAGTTTGTCTTTCCAATAATCTGATCGATATACATCTTCTACAACTACTCCTTTGCTGCTCGAGCAATGTACCATAACCAACTTCCCTTTCCCTACTTCCAACACAATTCCAACGTGCTGAATCTTCTTTTGGTTTCCAAAAAACACCAAATCAGCAGGATTCAATTGAGATATTCTCTTTCTTTTGCCTTGTTTGGCTTGCATCCCACTAGACCTATCCAATCTGACATTGAAATGATGAAAAATAAAGCTTGTATAACCACTGCAATCAAATCCATGTGGACCATTGCCAGCATATTTATATTTCTTACCAACAAACTTCTGTGCAAAATCTAAAATCTCAGACCTTAATCTTCGCTCAGCTTCCTTACTAAGATCGGATGTTTCAGAAATTTCAACAATGTTTTCTTGTCCTTTGTCTAAGGCATTGTTTGGGTTCAAATAGCCAAAAAGGCTACACATTAGTAGAATTACGAATTTCATACTCAAGTTTTATATTATAAAAATCTTTAATATGAAAACAAAAACAATACCACAAGACCTAAAACAAAAAAAAAGAGGATGACTGGTAAGTCATCCCCCATTGTTATTATGTTGGTTCTAGTGTTTTCTTTATTCTGCTGCTGCTGCTTCTTCAGCTGCAGGTGCTGCTGCATCTCCATCAGCTGCTGCTGCTGCTTCAGCACTTTTAAGAGCTCTAGGTATTTCAACTCTAAATACTGGTGTTGCTTTAACAGACAATATTGAAATAGTATCAGGCACTTCGATGTCGCTTACTCTTACTGATGATCCAAGCTCCATGTTTGAGATATCCACAAATACTTCATCTACCAAATCTTTTGGTAAAGCTTCTATCGTTACTTTTCTCATCGAAGTAACCAATTTACCTCCTGCTTTTACAGCTTCAGACTCTCCTTTAGACCTGATAGGGATGTTTACCTTTACTTTATGGCCTTCAATCATCTGAAGAAAGTCGATATGTACAATCTCGTCCGTTACTGGGTGAAATTGAATATCCTTTAAGATACAGTCATAAGCATCTCCTCCAACTTCGAGCTTTGCTAGCTTAAATTCTGGTGTATAAACAAGGCTTTTAACATCTCTGTGAGTCACAGAAAGGTTTTTAGCACCATTTTTACCATATAATACGGTAGGAATTCTTCCCTCATTTCTAAGGTACTTATTGGCTATCTTTCCTGTCTTTTCGCGTGTTTCCGCGTTTATAGTTACAACTTGCATAATATTAATTATACTGGTTTTTTAAAGGATTGCAAATGTAATAATTATTTATCATTCTTGCCTATTTTTCAACAAACAATGCTGCAATCGACTTGTATTCATGTACATTTCTTATAGCTCTTGCAAAAAGCTTGGCACAACTGAGCACCTCAATCTTCTTGGATTTTTTCTTCAAAGGGATCGTATCTGTAACAATTAGCTTCCCAATGGCTGAATTTTCTATGTTTTCATAGGCATTTCCTGACAATACCGGGTGTGTACAGATTGCTTGGACTGATCTAGCTCCATTTTCAATCAAAGCGGCTGCCGCCTTGCACAATGTACCTGCTGTATCTGCCAAATCATCTACCAAGAAGACATCCGCGCCTTTCACATCTCCGATAACCGTTATTTTCTTCACTTCATTGGCTCTTACCCGCTCCTTATCACAAATAACTAGAGGCTTTTCAAAGTATTTGGCATATGATCTTGCTCTTTTAACGCCACCTACATCTGGTGAAGCAAAGATGGTATTACTAAGGTCTTGTCCTTTGAGGTATTCAATGAAAATAGTTTCGCTCTGAAGGTGATCTACTGGTATATCAAAAAATCCTTGAATCTGGTCTGCATGAAAATCCATCGTCATTACACGGTTGGCACCTGCAGCTTCTAATAAATTGGCCAGTAGTTTTGCAGAAATCGGGACACGTGGTTTGTCCTTTCTATCTTGCCTTGCATATCCAAAATATGGGATAACTGCTGTGATATAGCCTGCAGATGCTCGCTTGGCTGTATCAATCATCAATAAAAGCTCTAGCAAGTTGTCCGCTGGCGCAAATGTTGATTGGAGGAAAAAAGTGTATGATCCTCTTACCGAATCATGAATAATCGGTTGCATTTCTCCATCACTGAACTTTTTAAGTTCAACTTGAGAAAGAGGGTAACCATAGTAATCGGCGATTTTCTCAGATAAATACTGTGAATTCTGACCTGAAAACAATTTAATATCAGCCACTGTAAGAAATTAAGGTTGGTTTATCAATTGGTTGAGCTGCAAATCTAAGATATATTGGAATTTCTACTAACATATAAGCTAATTCATTTAATCAATAACAGATTAGCATTTTCTATCTTTCTGATTACTACCTTTGGCTCCAATGGAAAATAAGTTATCAAGCACTCCAGGTCTTGGCGCCTGGGCCATATTGCTTCTCCTTAGTTTTGTTTGGGGAAGTTCATTTATCCTGATCAAAAAGTCATTGATAGCATTTGATCCTGTGGAGGTTGGGGCGCTACGAGTCTTCATTACTTTCATCGCATTCATGCCGGTAATCATTTATTACAGAAAAAAAATAAATTGGGGTGATTGGAAAAAATTTTTAGCCGTCGGAGTAATGGGTAGTGCTTTACCAAGCGTACTTTTTGCTATAGCACAGACACAGGTGAGTTCCTCTATTGCTGGAGTACTGAATAGCATCACTCCTGTTTTTACCTTGATCATCGGTGTAATTTTATTCAACCAAAAAGCAAAAAAAAATCAAATCATTGGCGTTGCTTTTGGCTTTGTAGGTGCTTTGTTGCTTTTACTAGGTGATCAATCTCATGACACCAATTCTAATTTACTATATGGCATGTTGGTCATTCTAGCTACTGTTTGTTATGCATACAATGTAAATGCCATCAAGGCATGGTTTGAAGATACAAGCCCAATCATCATCTCTGCAGTTTCATTTTCAATGTTGGGACCATTGGGCGCTGTTTATCTGTTCAGCACCACTTTCATTGAACATCTCACCACCAATGAACACGGTTGGTATTCTTTGGGTGCTATTGTTTTTCTTGCATTGGTCGGCACAGCCATTAGTACCATTTTATTTTTCAAACTTATACAAGATACCAATGCGATATTTGGATCTTCAGTCGCGTTTGTTATTCCGATTTTTGCTGTAATATGGGGTTTGTATGATGGAGAAAGTTTTTATTTGATTCAAGTATTAGGGATGTTGTTGGTACTTTTAGGTATATACTTAATCAGGGATAAAAAGAAAAAGACATGAAAGCGATTTTAAATTTGATCAAGTGGTTCATGGCCATTTTATTATTTGCCCTTTTCGCATTTTATTTTTGGCCTCCGACTACGGTAGATTTGGAATACAACTACCCTGATGTACCTTCCATAGATCATGGACTAGAAAATTATATAGCAAAGAATGAATCCGCTTACGCAAATATCAAAGAAGGAAATAAAGCACACATTGTGTGGGCCAACGACAGTCTTAAAAATCAGACAGAGTATGCCATCGTTTATCTTCATGGTTTCTCCGCCAGCCATGAAGAAGGAGCCCTTGCGCACAAACCCATAGCACAAGAATATGGAATGAATTTATACCTGTCTCGTCTTTCGCAACATGGACTAGAGGGCATTGATGCCTTGGGTGATTTAACCGCAGAATCATTGCTGGCATCTGCGCAACAAGCTGTTGCCATCGGAAAACGACTAGGAAAAAAGGTAATACTGATGGGTACGTCTACTGGTGCTACGGTGGGATTACCCATCATGGCACATGATCCTGAAATACATGCAGGCATTTTCTATTCACCCAACATTGATCTCTTTGATTCTAAAACAGACTTATTGACCAAGCCGTTTGGTTTGTCGATTGCTAAAGCTGTTGTTGGAGATGACTATTATTCATTCTCGCCACCTCCTGGCGCTGAACAATTCTGGACTCACAAATATCCGATGGAAGCCACCGTACAATTACAAACACTACTCAATAGCACAATGCACCAAGAAACATTCGAAAAAATAAAGCAACCAACTTTATTGCTTAGCTACTACAAAAATGAACAAGAACAGGATCCTGTCGTCTCGGTAGCAGCTATCAAAACCTGCTATGAACAATTAGGTACTCCAGATGACTTAAAAAAATACATCGAATTACCAGACGTTCAAGCCCATGCTATGTGTTCCGAGTTTTACAGTAAAGATCTAGCTGCACCAATAGACGCAAGCAAAGAGTTTATAGAAGGAGTTTTGGGGATTGAAAAAGCAATACTTGAAAAGATTCCAACTGAACAAGAAGTTATGAATATTCAATACATTGATCAAAATCAATAAACAATCACTTTCCAAATATTATTTTAAGACACACACCTAAGCATAAATTAATAATTGTCTAAGCTCATAAAAATAGCTTGTCTCTAACCATCCGCACAAACATTTGCCTGCGAGCACAAAAATCAACATCCTAAACAGACAAAAATTCCAACTTGAAGGAAACCAAATTTAAAATGAGCTATTCAAAGAGAAACCAAAAATCCAACAGTGGCCCTTTTGAAAAAGTAAGGTCATTTATGTTTATTTACCTTTGTCTATTTTTGCCATTAGCAAGCACTGCACAGAAAAACGAGGGTGACAAAATCGAAATAAACAAAACAATTCAAGGAGGAGTTTTTATTGATAGGACTTTGATGAATAGAAGCCCTTTTGGCAAAGAATATAGTCACAACAGTGCTAATAAAATTGGCTTTGGGTTGATATGGGATAGAGATGAATTTCTCACTCAAGCTTTGATAGATGTTTCGTACTATCAGAATAATTTTAGCGTTTTCGATGGTTCATTGTTCTTGATCGAGTTAGAATATTTTAAGTCGACATTCAAAAAAGAAATTTCAAGTCACAACTTCTATGCAGGATATATTACCAACTTAAATTTTACTGCTGAAAGCATTACCCCATTTGACACACAAGATTTTATCAGAGAAGAAACATGTATTTGCCTCGGAGCAGGAATCAAGGCCATGTATTCATATACATTGAAAAACAACATGAGTTTGATGATTGGTTCCGATTTAAATTTATTTGATTTTGGCATTGCTTCTTTTGTCAATAAAAACCAGATCAACGCTTCAGATATGCGAAGGGAAAGAGCATTTGAATTCAAAGTTTTTAGATCACGGATTGGGATAGATTTTGGATTGGTTTTCTAATTGAAAAACTTTGATTAGCTGATGTGAAATATTTAAGCAGAGTTATTTTATGTAGGCTAAAAAAATAAGATAGGCCATGAAATAAACCTTCGTCACCAAGACATATAATACAGAGAGAAATAATTACATTTGGTTTCAAAATCAAAAATATAACATGACAAATACTGGCATCATCACCAAAATTAGTGATCAAAACTTTAACGACACATATAATAAACTTAAGAATATCATAAGCAACAACCCCAATTTGAAAGTGTTGTTTGAACTTGATCATCAAGCGAATGCAAATTCTGTGGAACTTGACTTGGCTCCAACGAAAATCATCTTCTTTGGAAATCCAAAATTAGGCACTCCATTAATGGCTTCAGGAACATTTACAGGACTCGATCTTCCTCAAAAAATATTGGTCACAGATCGAGATGGCACTGTTTCAATATCTTACAATGATCCAAATCATTTAAAAGATCGACATAATATTGAAGGACAAGATGAAGTGTTACAAAAAGTAATTGGTGCACTTGACAAAATCACCACTGCCGCTTCGCAAGCTTAAATTCTAATTAATCTACCGTAACATAACCGTCCAAATATTCAAAATACTTTCCTAGTTTGCCTTTCACAGCGATGGTAGAACGGGTCAATAGGTCACTTTCCTCTTTGGCCAATTCTTGAAGTACGTGCTCAGTAAACATTTCTCCAAAAGCTTTACTTGCGTCACGAGGCAATTCATTGGGCAGATTGTCGATGGTCATCATATCAATTACATGGTCTTGATGGGCCGTTGTTTCTTTTCCCGTGGCTGGATCAAATCCAAAAATAGGATCTGCGATAGTCGAGGCTTTCAATGTAGATGGTATGGAAGATACGGGCGCAATATCACAGGTTACATCTGAGATCACTTTGATGGTAAAATCTTGAGTTGCCATATCTGGAATAGTAAAAAAAGCAGGTGCAGCATTGTCCCAATAAATACCATTGATCATAATGTCCGACACCTTGGTATAAGGATCAAAAATACTTTCATAATCCGTAGGATTCTCAAAGAAATCAC
>CALFDU010000052.1 GCA_937950315.1 uncultured Saprospiraceae bacterium
AGTTTTAGTGCCATCATCATTGGGAATGCTGCATATGAAGCAGGAAATTTAGCAGGAGCTGCACTTGGTCTAGAAATCGTTTTTGAAGGGTTTAAACTTTGGCCTTTAATATTGGGTGCAATCGCTGCCGTGATATTATACATAGGTCAATATGCTATTCTTGAAAAACTGCTTATTGGCTTAGTAATTCTCATGAGTTCATGTTTTGTATTCACAGCCATCATGGTTCAACCTTCGCTCTCAGAAATAGCAGCTGGGTTTGTTCCAGGCAAGGCAGATTTTAAAGATATACTACTAATTATTGGATTGATTGGGACAACTGTCGTTCCTTATAATTTATTTCTTCATGCCTCCAGCATCGGAGAAAAGTATAAAAGTGTTGATCAGTTAAAAGATGTAAGAAGAGAAAACTTTGTTGCGATCGCACTTGGTGGAATTATTTCCATGGCTATTGTTATAACATCAGCGAAGGTCTATGGAGGTACTAACAATTTGAATAATATCAGCGATTTTGCAAAACAACTAGAACCATTGCTTGGCAACTATGCGACTATAGTCATGGCGATTGGATTTTTTGCTGCTGGATTAAGTAGCGCCATCACTGCACCATTGGCAGCTGCATATGCTGCAAGAGGATTGTTTGGATTTTCAAAAGACCTAAAGGATCCCCGATTCAGGTTGGTCTGGGGAATTATATTGTGTATAGGAATCGCCTTGGCTATGATAGGATACAAACCAGTGCATGTTATTAAATTTGCACAAGTAGCCAATGGAATCATTCTTCCAGTAATTGCAGGGTTCCTATTGTACATAGTAAACTCCAAGGATATCCTTGGGGAATATGTCAATACTAAGGGTAGAAATATTATTTCTATAATCGTATTGCTAGCAACTATATCAATTTCAATTAGAACGATGCTCAATGTTTTTGGAGGATAAGAAAATAGATATCAATTGTGATTTAGGCGAGATTGATCCAAGCTTAGTGCTTGAGAGAAGTATAATGCCATTGATAGGGAGATGTAATATTGCGGCTGGAGGACATGCCGGTAATCCAGAAATTATCAGAGAAACTATTTTTCTTGCGTTGAATCATGGTGTTGATATTGGAGCACATCCTTCTTTTCCTGATAGGAAGAATTTTGGCAGAGTAAAAATGGATATTGAAGATGATGAATTGATGGAATCCATCAAACGTCAACTCTCCTTGTTTCTTGACGAAGTTGAAAATTGTGGCGCGACCATCGATCACATCAAAGCACATGGAGCACTTTATCATTATTTAAATGAAAACATACCTGCTGCTGAAAAATATTTGTCGTTGGTTGAAGCACTTATACCTGAAGTTAAAATCTTGGCTCCTGAACAATCTCAGATTTGTGAACTGATCGATGCTTACCCAATGGAAATAATCTATGAGGCTTTTGCAGATAGACGATACAACAAAGACAAAACTTTACAATCCAGAAGCATAAGCGGTTCTGTGATATATGACCCAATCCAGGTAGTTGACCAAATGGATAGTTTGATTCATAAAGGAGGCTTACTTATTGACAATGAATTCATTAAGCTCAAGGCAAATAGTTTCTGCGTGCACAGTGATACAGAAAATGCTATTGAGATTATTTCAGCCATAAATGAGCATTTCCAATGGAACAAATAAAGATTCTTGGAAACGCATTTGATGTCCTGACAATTGGAGAAGATAAGCTGTTACTTCAACTCAACAAATCTTTAAAACAAATTGAAGACTCAATTCCGCTTATTAGCCAAACGATTGTAAACGAGGAGTTTAAACAATTGGAGAATATTGTAAGTTCTGAAACCGAATTGTTGTTGTATTGTCAACAATCTAAACAAGTCCAATTACTCAAACAATTGAGCCAAATGGAGGCTCCGATAAGCCGATCAGATGAAAATGAAATTTTCATTGATGTTTGTTTTGAATTAAGTGAAGACTGGGAAAGAGTGATTAATAATATTGGCCAAGATAAAGAAACGATCATAGATGAAATACTAAAGCAAAGTTATCGATTGATAAACTATGGTTTTCAACCAGGCTTTATGTACTTGGATGGACTTGATGAAAAGTTACATGTACCAAGATTGGACAACCCTAGATTGGAAGTACCAGCGGGAAGCTTGGCGATAGGTGGAAAATATTTGGGTGTTTACGGGAGTAACTCACCAGGAGGATGGAATATAATAGGTAGAACTCAACACATTTACAAACGTCTAAATCAAAAAGACCTACCCAAAATAAGTCAAGAAATAAGATTCATTCGATTAACGAAAGAACAATATTTGCGCAAGCATAAATGAAGCAATCAAAAATAAAAATATTAAAAAGAGGAAATCTTAAAGTAGTCTCTACACTACCTAACAAAG
The DNA here is from genome assembly GCA_937950315.1 of uncultured Saprospiraceae bacterium. Classification (GTDB taxonomy): domain Bacteria; phylum Bacteroidota; class Bacteroidia; order Chitinophagales; family Saprospiraceae; genus JAHDBF01. The sequence goes on from CALFDU010000052.1 coordinate 2,389, forward strand.
ACATGTTTTATGGCAACCCATATGGTGGAGCGATGGATTACACTGCTGCACAAATGGTCAATATTTTACTCAACCAAAAACAATCACTAAAAGTCATTGAATGTACTTTTAAAGGATCTTCATTTTTATTTGAATCCAATATGAAAGTGGCCATCGTTGGAGCAGATATGCAATGGGAACTGGATGGTAAAATGATTCAACTTAATCAAGTTTTCGAAGTAGAAAAAGGACAAGTACTGACTGGTGGTTTTTCAAAGAATGGATTACGGAGTTATATAGCGCTCAACAACAGTATCATTGATGACGATAATGAAACCATCGTATTGGGCAAGGAAAATCGCCGAACCAAAAAACATACTATTTTCGATTACCAATTACCTTCAAGTACTATCATTCATATCCACAGAGGCCCTGAATGGAAATTGTTAAATCAAGAAGGAAAAGAAAAGGTTATGAATTTCCAAGGAGTGATTTCTCAAAATATGGATCGCATGGGTGCTTATCTAAATGGAAGTGTAATTGAACTAGCAAATGAATTTCCGAAAATGAGTGTATGTACTTTTCCTGGGGTTATTCAGCTATTACCCAATGGCCAACAAATAGTATTGTTGCAAGATGCACAAACAACTGGCGGATACCCGAGAATCGCATACCTTGATAGAGTTGCATTGAACCAGTTTAATCAATTACGACCAGGTACAAAAATAGAATGGAGATTGATTCTTTAAACCAAGCTCCATTTCCATCTTTAACTAAATGATTGTTTCTTAATGTATAATCATTATCTTTTTTGTCGTGTTTTGTCCTTGGTGATGTAAGTTGATAAAATAAATTCCACTAGATAGGTTTGTAATGTCAATTTGATGCATAGGAGAACTTGCGTCTATGTTGGATTCATACATGATTTCGCCTAAACTATTTATGAGATCAATTGATAAACCTAGATTTTTATTTAATTCTAATTCGATATTGATCAGCTCAGAAGCTGGATTTGGTGAAACTGAAAATCGCTCTATAAAATCGATTTCTTCTGTTGCAGTAATTTCTTGAATTTCAAATAGAAATGACGTAGTACATCCTTGAGAATCAGTAACATCCACTCCATAAAATCCAGGTGATAAGCCTGTGATTTCAGGATCAATAATGTCATTTTGCCACAAATAGATATAGTCAGGTGTTCCGCCCGAGACGTTTAACATAATGGAACCATCACTATTTCCTGATGTTGCATTTACAATAGTTTCTCCCGCTACCATTGGTGTTGGTTCGTCGATAATTACTTGTACCACTGTGGAGGCATTATTGCTATCTTGAATTGTAAACTCATAGGTCCCTGCAGATAAACCAGTCAACATGGTACCGCTACCAATATCTGGATTTGAAACAATGGTATATGGCTCTACTCCGCCAGAAATATTTAATTCAATGGTTCCATCGCTACCACCATGGCAACTAATATCCTGCGATAGAAAATCCACTTGTAAATCTGCTAGAATGGCAATTGTTTCACAAGAAGAATTGGCACCACAATCATTGGTTACAGTCAAGCAAACTGTGTAATTTCCAACCATTGAATAAGTATGTATTGGATTGGGTTCTGAAGAGGTATTGCCATCACCAAAATCCCATAAGTAAGTATTAATAGTTCCAGAACTTTGATCTTGAAATTCAAATGTCAATGCACTTGTCTCAAAAAGATAGTTTGCAGTGGGTAGTGCTGTGTTATCTTGTTCTACTGTTATCGATACGGTATTTTCGCATCCAATGGAGGATGCGGTTGTTGCAAAATATTGACCAGCGAGATTGGTTGTATAATCATTATTTGAAGACAAAATATTGCCTAACTCATCGGTCCATATCACACTGGTTCCATTGGTCAATGCTTCTAAAGTTACTGCTTGTGTATTACAATTGAGAATACCGGATGCTTGAACTTCTAAAACTGGAATTGATTCTTCAAGAATGTTTATGACATTACTTGTTGAACAATGATCATTTGCTGCATTTAGTTGATAGGTTCCTCCATTTTCAATTTCAAGACATTGATCTAATCCTACCAATGTTCCATCAAGGAACCATTCATAATTTTGACCTATTTCATCTGCACACAACATTCCACTTATGCCGGTACAAATAATATCATCACCATTGATATTGGCAGTTGGTGCTGCTAATGAAGTTATGGCTGTTTCAGCTATTACACTACAGCCTAAACTATTAGAAAGTGCTGTAGTGTAATTGCCAGGTGTTGAAATAGTAATACAATTATTGTTTCCTAGGTTTTGGCCTGTTGCATCAGACCAAGAAATGTTTTCATCAACACTATGATCTGAACATATCATGGTTGAACCACCTTCGCAAAATGTAGTATTTCCAGTAAGGTTAAGAATAGGTTCAGGTATGGTTGAGGTGGTGGTGTTGGTAGTCGTCGAGCAGCCTGATACTGGATCGGTAACTACTACTTCAACCAATGAGCTTGTAAATACTATGACGCAAGGATTTGCACTCCCAAAAGTAACTCCATCTAAAGTCCAACTTATATTCAAGCCAGGATCTGAAGTAACACATAGTTGAGTAGATGCTCCCTCACAGAAAGCAGTATCTCCTTCTAAGACTGCGCTTGGTACATTACTGTTGGATGGCACAACAACGGAAGAACTTGCCGTGCAGCCATTTATTGGATTTGTAACTTGTAAAGTATACGTACCTCCAGAGGAGACAGTAATATCAATGGCATTAGGGTCAGAAATTATATTTCCATCGGTTGTAGACCAGTTGTACACTACGCCTGTATTGGTTGATCCTGTTCCTAATACCATAGCAGTAGTATTGGAGCAGTTGATCGCGTTGGAATAATTACTAACAGATATGGGTGTGTCAATATTCATAGACACATTTACTTCGTCTAAACTGATGCATCCTGTCTCTGAATCAAATACTTCTAAAGTGTAATTTCCAGCATTGGAAACTGAAATGGAGGCTCCAGTGCCAATTATATTGTTTGATGCATCGTACCAAGTATACATAATATCATTGCCTGTTGAAGATCCTACAGCACTTAATGTACTAGTAGTTGAGATACAATCTATATCTCCACTGGCACTTGAAACTGCGTTGGGTGGCAGTGTTGCAAGAATTTCAAACGTTTCCGTAATTTCACAGTCGTACAAATCACTTACTGTTACCTCATAAACTCCAGCAGGTAAATTGATTTCATTAGAAGTGGTCGAGAAGTCAGGGAAATTATAACTAAATGAACCACTTCCTCCATCAACATCAATATATACTTCTCCTTCTTCATCACAATCGGCATCTACCACGTCGATATCTAAACTCATAGGTTCTGACTCCTCAATGAAAAAATATGCTTCTGTAGAACAGCTATTGAAATTATCTGTCACTGTCAACCAATAATCACCTCCTGGTAAATTGAAAAGTTCAGGACCTTCACTACCATCACTCCAATCAAATGAAAAATCGTTGGATCCTCCCTCAGCTTCAACATATAGATAGCCAGTAAATTCACCAGCACATAAAACATCTTCTTGTTCACTATAGACAATCTCATTTCCTCCTCCACTTGTTAAATCAATTGGTCCAAGTTCAAATGAAAAATTATTATCATCCGTAATTGTCAACGTATATATTCCGGAAGGAGCACCGATCAAGTCCTCTGTTGTGAAACCATTGGACCATTCATATTCAAGATCACCTTCTCCACCTATTGTAGTTACGTCAACATCCCCACTACATCCATCGTCTAATATTTCATAAAACGAGTTGGTCAATTGTAAAGAGTTCACAACAACGGATTCCCATTCAGAGTAGCTGGCTTGTCCAACCAAGTAGGTTTCTCCATTTGGCGCAATTCCATATAAGGTTGGCCAAAAGTTCAGATTGTAATCACTGATTACTGCATTTGCTTGTGCGCCAGGTGGATTCAAAATGGGATAATTAACACCAGTGGTCCAATCTCCAGTCGTACCTCCAACACAGGATGATGCTCCATAAATACAATTTTGTGAAGTGCCTGCATCGCCTTCTATCAAGAAAACCATGATCTGATCAGTCCCATCAGGGCCAAAGTCTTCATACAATGATTCTAGAATTCCTTGATTGTGATAGTTCCAACAAGGCACACACCATGTAGCACCAAAATCGAGTATCACTGATTTACCATCATCTAAATAATCATACAAAGTATGTGTATTGCCATTGATGTCTTCCAAGGTCCAATCAGGAGCTATAGATCCATCTGACAGTTGAGAAAAACCAATGGTAGAGAATAGAAAAAATGTTGAAACAAAAAAGATGTATTTCATTGAAAATGATTTGCTAGTAAAATAAACAAATAATTTCAAACCATTGACATGAATTACTAAGCATCTTAAAATTTGATATTATAGATGATAACTGACCAGTATGTGTTTCTCAATTTTTGATTTCGGGCAAATCAGGTAGGGCCTTCAGTAATTCTTTATAAGAATATCTTTCTGGATCTCTTCCTGCATCCACCATTCTTTTAAGCTGCAAAAAGATGTCTCTCTTTACTTGGGTGCCTACTTGACGAAGATCATTTTCTATAGTAAGTGGATTGTACAATTTGTCTAAATTATCTGAATTTTTGATTAATGCTCCAAACATTTCATGGTCGGGAAGAATTGCAGTACTATCACAAGAACTTATGATTACTTCTACCCTTCGATTTTTTTCCATTTGTGTTTCGGATTTGGCTTCTGGATAAACCATGTGCCAATTGCCATAACCTCTCGATAATATTCTATCTCGCCCAATACCAATAGATACCAATGAGTCCTGGATAGTATTGGCTCTAGCAATTGACAAATTCATATCAAAACTTCCTTTTTTCACAGGAGGACTAAAAGGAGTATTTACATGCCCTGCAATTTCTATACATATTTCAGTATTGATGAACATGAATCTCTTTAATTGTCTTAATGCCGATTTAGATTTTGATAATAATTGAGGACTGTTGCCTACAAAAAGAACTTCATTTAATTCGAAAGTTTTTCCAATGGTAGCTTGAGGTAGTGGTAGCTTAATAATTTTATCCAATAATGCTCTAGATGTTTTAATCACTTTTGAAGTGATATAATAATCTTTTGCTGTGGCCTCTATCAATACATTTTGATCTAAAGGAACAAATGCAGAAAATTGTCCATCTTGATTTGTTTTCACTTTAGTAGAAAAGTCTTTAGCACTAAATGTGACTTCTGTAGAGAGTCCAATATTTGTAGATTCATCATGGATGATACCTGAGACTTTAATTAAAGGAAGAGTAGCCAATAATTGGATGACTACTCTTCTATTTTGTTGTCTTGATACATCGTCTTTGTTGGAAGTTATTGGCTTTATTTCTCCATGATAATTTGAAATAATCAATGAATCAGGAATTCCATTTTCTTTCAGAATATTTAGTACGGACTGTTTCCTATTTTCAGAAAGCCTCAGATTAAATTCAAACGAACCAAGATCATCTGTATGTGCGTCTATCAGATATTTATATGATTCACTTCCACTTGATTCAATAATCAAATTTTTAATAACTTCTTCACCATCTGAATCTAAATCGTATTTGTTGCTATCAAAATATATGACTTGTTCGTATTTCACGATCAAACTATCAATCACATCTTGTGATGAAAGAATGAATGGATAGATAATAAAAAAGATGAAAAGAATAAGCCGCATCAATATATAACGAATGTTCTAATTTGATATTCTATGCATACACCTGATAAAATACCACTAATAGTTATGAAAAATACTAAAAGTGAATGTTTCGTTTCTAAAAAAGTAATCTATACCCAGCATTAATATTCCCAACAGCACTAAAGTCAATATATGCATCATTTCGTCTTCTAGGATTGTGCTCAAAAGAAATATTCCATTCTCCTGATTTTAATGGTCCTGGGATTGTGATTTGAGCATACAGGTTTAATGGATAAGGTCTTACTCCTGCAGAAATTTTTGTTTTATTTATTTTTTTACCTATACCTAGCTTGGCAGTTACAACTGTAGGAAACGCAAGCCCGGCTTGATATTCTATAAAGTAGTTTCTTTGATTCGTAAATGTTTGTCCCCAAAGTACTGATGCACCTGGGAAATAACTGCGATCTTCATCATAATGTATTGACATAATTGCAAAACCTACATTCAGTTCTACAAATGAATTGACTTTAATTCTGTTTGGTGAATCTTGAGAGGAACCAATTGTCAGTATTAGAAATGAAAGAACTAATAGTATACTTAACTTTTTAAAATTTGTTGTAGTTGTTAGACGTTTTGAATTTTTCATGATATATATTTTAAAAGAGGTTTATTTTTTTTGCAAAAGAATTATTTATTATTTCCTTTTAATGTCCATCTGTAACCAACATTAAAATTTGCTAAAGACTCAAAAGCAATTCGGCTTTCAGTACCAAATGGATTTCCTTCTAAACCAATGCTAATGAAATTCTTTTCACCAGCTTTGATATTTACTTGAGAATAAAGACTTAGAGGATAAGGTCTTACGCCTACTGAAATTTTCGTGTTCTTAATTTTTTTTCCGATTCCAATTTTTGCTGTGGCTATCGTTGGAGCGGCAATTCCTATCTGATATTCAAAGAAATTGTTTTGGTCATTTATAAAAGTTTTTCCTATTAGGAAAGATATACCTGGAGCAATAAATTTTGAGTTTTCTAAATTACCCGATGATATTAAAGCTACTCCCGTATTTAATTCCAGAAACGTACTCTTTTCAAATGTTGATTCGGATTCTTGTGCAGTTAAAAAACCAATGGAAATTATTGACATGATTATTATTGATGTCAACCTTCTTAAACTTGTAATTTTTAAATTCTGTAAATTTTTCATGCTTATTAATTTTTAAGCAATGTATGGCTGATTTACAGGTAGAAATGGCCCAATTATGATAGTTTGGAGAAAATATTTTACAATTCGTAAAATATGAAGTAAGAATGAAAGTGGAATTTGACCTTACGTCAACACTAATATTTACGGATATCTCAATAATAAAATACGTGAATGGTAGATTTGATCCTTAACTACAACTATCACAACTTATAATCAAGGATCAAATCTATTTGTATCAAGCTAATGGAAGGATAAACGAATTCCTTCACTATGACCAGAGAATGAAGGTGCATACAAACATTGAGCAGTAGTTATACCATTGCTGAATTCACCTCGATGGGTAACTCTAAGCTCATATTCAAATACATATGTGCCCTTATTCAATCTTTGGAAGAAGAAATCAGTATATCTATCTTTTGTAGTCTCATAGTATGAAAGACCATCTTGGTACTTGTATTGACTTAATGTTGAAATTGGTTCAAGACCTGCTGCTCTCATATCTCTCATTTGTACATAATCTAAATCACGATCTGTTCGAAGTTCTACTCTAACCACCAATTTATCTCCTTGGGTTAGAGAAGCATTTTCGGATATTGCTTTTAATTTGATTCCCTCATCGTTTGTTTCCTGTAGGTAAACTTCTTTTTTGATGGTGAATGGATTTTCATCAGCCTCAACGATTTTATCCAAGTCATCCCAATATTGCCAATACGCAGCTCCCCAAATAATGGTTTCATTTGGATTGGAGACTTTTATGTTTCCAAAATTTGTATTTACAGAAGTGCCATCATGCTTAATTTCAAAATAACCAGTGCCTGCTTCTTGTGTATTTATGTTTTGCTTCTCGTCACCAAGCCATAGTTCAATTTTGGTAGATGGATTAAGCGCACTGCTATTATTATTTACCAAAGCATATATTGCGGCTGTAGTGGATTTACTAGTAGGCCAATGCGTTGTTTGTTTTTTGGTAAGGAGCCACATTTTTAATTCATCAACCAACTCAGAATCAAAATCTGCTTCTTCAAAATATTCAATGGCCAAAGCTTGCTGTTCGATTCCTAGATTGTACCAAGCATATCCATTGTTGTTTTTCCAATAAGCACCCAATTGTTCATTTCTAATAATGGTCTCTTTGAGTGACTCTAAAATCAATGTACTCAGATTGTTTTTTCCACTTCTTAAGTGAGCCAATCCAATCATTGATTTTCCATACGGAGACAAATCGGTCCAATGCTTTTGAAACGCAGCACTATAATGAGCTTTCGCTTCGATTCCTATATCCCCAAACAATTCTCCTGCATACATGGAGTGCAGATAACTATACTGAACTACGTAATATGAAATACTATGATGCTTTCTGCCATATCGTTTATAATCCTCCTTTATTCTTTCTGCTAAGTAAGCCATGCCACGCTTGATCATTCGATCAACTTTGGCATTGTCTAATTTGGTCAATCTTTTAAGTCTTAATAATTGTTCAAGAACATGCTGCGTGGTATACCTATTGTCTCTGCCTCCAGCATTCCAACTGAATCCACCATTGCTGCTCTGTCTATTTTCTAAAGTTTTGATGGTTGAATCAAATTCATTTGCCAACTTATTGATATCAAACAACAATGCAATATCTTTTCGTTGTTGGGTTTCTGACTGCGCTGCTCTGACCCAAGGTGTTTCAGTTAACAAAGCCTCCTTCAACTCTTGATTTTTTTCAAGTTCGCTTTTCAGTGCCTCTGGGTTGTTCTTCCATTCCTCAAAAATTAATTTGATTTTAGGATTGGATTGTATTATTTCTGAAGCCAAGGCATTTCCAAAAATTTGATCAGCATAACTGGTTGTTGAGTCATTGTTTTTTACACTCAAGTATGGCATTGCTTTGATTGCAAACCAAACAGGATTGGTCGTAAATTCTATTTGGTAGTTATGTGAATCAAGTGCATCTCTTTCAATGTTTTCAAGTAGTTGTCTGAATTCAAATTCTTTGGTTTCATTTGGACGTACCATCATGCTTTTGGTGCTCGTAACCAACTTTCGATTGGTTAAAACAGTAAGCATGTTTTGCTCTCCATCGGTATGGCTGCGAGCAGTTGCAAAAACTTTAATGATGACTGGCATGATGAAATCTTCTGGAATGACTAGAGTCCATTCGACTATTTCGCTACCGCCTTT
>CALFDU010000053.1 GCA_937950315.1 uncultured Saprospiraceae bacterium
TATTGTGCACGAGACTGGCCATGAATACTGGGGCAATTCAATTTCTATAAAAGACCACGCAGATATGTGGATCCATGAAGGTTTTACCACTTATATGGAAGCTTTGTATGTAGAATATCATTACGGCCGTGAAGCTGTCAACCGCTACTTAGCAACTCAGCGAAATTTGATTCAAAATGAAAAACCAATTCAAGGACCACGCGATGTAAATTTTGAAGATTTTGGAGGATCGGACCATTACTACAAAGGCAGCTATATGTTGCATACACTTAGGTCAGTCATCAATGACGATGAAACTTGGTGGGGTTTGTTGCGCGCCGTCTATGATGAATTCAAATTTAGCAATGTAGAAAGTGAGCAAATCATTGATTACATCAGTGAATATTGCAGTACAGATTATCACCATTTTTTTAGCCAGTATATTCATCATGCTGATTTACCAACCTTGGAATACAAGTTGAAAAGGAAAGGAAAAGGATTGATGGTTTCGTATAGATGGGAGTCCTCAGTACAAGGATTTACCATGCCCATCGAAATAGGAAATGCATCAAATCCATTGAGAGTTGAATGTAACTCAGAGTGGAATCATGTAGAAATCAACCAACTTGAAGAAAATGATTTTTGGATCAACGATTATGACTACCTGATCGAAACATCTCAGCTAGACTAAAACTGAAATTCTATTTCAATCACTATTTATCGTGAGAGAAAATATTTCCGCACCTTTGCAGCATGAAAGAAGTAAGACCCTCTGCAACCATTCTATTGTGTAGAGACAATGACGGTAAGTTAGAAGTATTGTTGTTAAGAAGAAACAAGGCGCTTGCTTTTGCTGGAGGTCTTTGGGTATTTCCAGGTGGAAAAATAGAACCAGAAGAAAAAGAAAAAGCATCCAATGATCTTGATGCTGCCCAACTAGCAGCCGTAAGAGAAACCAAAGAAGAAGCAAACATCGATGTCGATCCAGAATCCTTGATTTTTTATAGACATTGGACAACCCCAGTGGTTGAACCCCGTCGTTACGCTACATGGTTTTTCTTTGCTGATGCCAATAAGGGCGCCACGCAGGTTACTATAGACAATAGCGAAATCAAAGCCCACTTGTGGCTTCATCCACAAGATGCCTTGGATAGATTTAGCAAAGGAGAAATGGCCATGTTGCCACCCACCTTTATGAGTCTGCAATTGATTAGAAAATGCAAATCGGTCGACGAAGTTTCTGTTTTGATGGTAAAAGAAGAACCGCTATATATTTTACCCATTCTTAAAACTGAAGGCACCAAAATAACGGTCATGTACAAAGGAGATGCTGGCTATGAAACAGGTGATTTTTCAACTCAGGGTGCTCGCCACCGACTTAGCATTGATGCGACAAAAGGTGAATACTTGTTTGAGCATGAAAACTGTGATTTACCTGCCATCAATGGAAGAATGCATTTGGATTAAATCACGCACGAGCGTTCTAGAAATTCAGAATCTAAGATAAGGTACCTCATCTTTCTTTTAGTAACTTTCAGTTTCTTTGCATTGTAATTATACGTAAATAATAGTGATGATAGAACCGATAAGAATTGAAGTTTCCTTGGATGTTATGTTCCCTTCTGTCAATTGCTATCTGGTGCCGGGTACTCCACTGACTTTGATTGATTGTGGCATTGACTCTCTCGATAACTGGGAGACCTTACAAAATGCAGTGGAAGCAAACGGTTACAAAATTTCAGATATTGAACAAATAATCATCACGCACGAACATCGGGATCATATCGGAATGCTCCCTAGATTGATGAAAGAAACGAGTGCCACAGTCAGAGCACCAAAAATGATTGAAGGTTGGTTCAGTAGGCCTGATCAAATGAAAAAAGACTACACCCAATTCCTAGATCGCTTATTGAAGACGCTAGGCTTCCCTGTAGAAAAACTAAAGCAATGCGACATCTTTTTGGATGCACTCAGACGCTTCCCAACTTTCGAAAAAATGGAACGCTTTGAATTTTTTGAAGAAGGTGATTTTTTGAGTTTTGGAAATACAAAATGGGAAGTACTGAATACTCCTGGTCATTGCCCTACCCAACATGTCTTCTTACAAAAAGAAGAAAAAAGAATTTTCAGCAGCGATATGATTTTGCCAATAACTCCGATGCCAATCATAACTGAAAATAAAGAAAACCCCAACCAGCCTTTGCGCGCACTTCGTCAATTACTAGATTCGTTTGAACGCTTGCGCCCTTTTGATATTCAAAAAATCTACCCAGGACATGGTGCTGAGTTCAACGGAGTCAACGAGACGATTGACAAACAATTGGCTCGAATCAACATGCGAAAAGAGGAATGCTTAGAAGCGGTAAAATCTGGTTTGAAAACACCCTATGATATCAATCGAAAAATGTATCCTTATCAAATGATTCCACCTGACTTTAGTGGAATGTATATGGTATTGGGCTATTTGGATTTGCTGGAGGAAGCAGGAAGCGTAACTAAGACTTTGGCTAGCAATGGACACCAGCATTTTAAGGGCACATAATCAACTAAGAATAAGGCTAGTAGACCCTACTATGTAACATGTAAGGACAATGTATTAATTATTAAGCAATGAATACTTAATACCAGAACCAGTAAAAATGAAATTTACTTCTTGCTGTACTTTCTTTCTTTGATTTTGGCTTTCTTACCAGTCAATTCTCTTAAGTAGTAAAGCTTAGCTCTTCTTACTTTACCTCTTTTAAGTACTTTAACTGCCGCTACATTTGGGCAGCTATATGGGAAAATTCTTTCCACACCAACACCACTAGACATTTTTCTAACAGTAAAAGTCTTGGTAGCACCTTGACCTTTGATCTGGATTACATCTCCTTTGAATTCCTGTGTACGGACTTTTTCACCCTCCACAATCTGGTATGACACAGCAACATTGTCTCCAGGTCTGAAATCTGGTAACTCGTTTGCTTTCGACGTTTCTTCTTGTATAAATTTGATAAAGTCCATAATTATAGAGATATATTGATTTATTGGAGGTGCAAAGATATTCTTATTTGATAAAAAATCAAACAAATTCAATAGTTCCACATCAAAACTTGAAAATAGTTGAATTTAGCTCCGAATGGCTTCTACTGGATCGAGATTTGCTGCATTGATTGCAGGAATAATTCCGGCCAAGATGCCCACCACTATTGAACATGACAATCCTAGCAATAAATTAAAGGTGCTAAGAAATAAATTTAACGGAGCCACAGCCGAAATGAGTTTTAGGGTCAGAAAAACCAAGATTATACCTATAAAGCCGCCAATTAAACACAAAATGATGGCCTCAATCAGGAATTCTAACAAGATGATGGACTTTTTTGCACCCAGTGCTTTCTTTACTCCGATCAGACTTGTGCGCTCCTTGACGCTTACAAACATAATATTGGCTACACTGACCATTCCCACGATCAATGAAAATATTCCAATGATAAAGCCTGCCAAATTCACAGTACCAAAGATGCCTTCTAACATATTATTGAGCATCGTGATTTCATTCAGTGCAAAATTGTTTTCCTCTCGAGGACGGAGTTTCCTTACAGATCTTATAATACCTGCCATCTCATCTTTTACCTCTTCCAATGAATATTCTGGCTTGGCTTTGATCTGAAGCATGATGCCAACATTCCCTTTGTCTATAGAAATAACCCTTCTTAGATTGGCCAGCCCTACTATAATGGCTTCATCTAAGTCAATAAAATTAAACATACTCTCCCCTTCTTCTTTCAGCGTACCAGCAACCAGGTATTTCTTACCCATCAGTTTTACCTGTTTGCCTACCGGTTCTTCATTTTCGAAAAGCGCATTTGCGACAGCGTAACCCAATACCACTACATCCCTAGCATTGGCTTCTTCCAAAGAAGAAAAATATCGTCCTTTCTCAATCTGAAGCGCTTGAATCTTCTCGTATTCAGGAGAAATCCCCATAATAAAAGCATTTTCCACGCTTGAAGAGTTGTATTTTATTGTTTTACCACCTGTAAAGACGGTGAAAGATGCTGCTTCCGCTTTTTTTGATTTTTTGTTTATAGCTTCATAGTCTTCAAGACTTGGTTCAGGTCTCTTTACAAAACGCCACCATTCATTGTCCCCATGTTCAGCCCAGGGGAATTTATCCAAATAAATCACATCGGAACCCAGCTCAGAAAAGCCATTTTTTATGGAATCTTGGAATGAATCGACGGAAGACTTGACCACAATGATAGAATAGATACCAATCATAATACCCAATAAGGAGAGGATGGTTCTCAACTTATTCGCTTTCAAGGCTTGAAATGCTTGGCGGAAACTCTCAACAATGAGTTTAAATAGGATCATTGACTACAATCTACAGCGATTTAGAGCTTTAAAAAGTAAATTTTAGATAAAAAAACAAAATTGCTCTTCAAACATTGATAATAAAGCGTTTATAGCACGATAAGACCATATAGTTTTTTATTTTTGCCGCCCTAATAACCTTTAGAAGTTCAATAATTAAACAAATATGAGGACTAAATTATCACAATTTAATTTTGAGTTACCTGAAAAACTAATTGCGCAATACCCTGCCAAGGAAAGAGATGAAGCTAGACTTATGGTTGTCCATAAAGATAGCGGCAAGATTGAGCACAAAGTTTTTAAGGATGTTATCGACTATTTTGATGAGAAAGATGCCTTTTTGTTTAACAACACACAGGTATTCCCAGCCAGACTTTTTGGAAAGAAAGAAAAGACTGAGGCAAACATCGAAGTGTTCTTATTAAGAGAACTGAACAAAGAAGCCAAGCTTTGGGATGTATTGGTTGATCCTGCAAGAAAAATCAGAGTAGGAAACAAACTATATTTCAATGACAAGGAAGGAAATGAAGTGTTGGTAGCGGAAGTAATTGACAACACAACAAGTAGAGGAAGAACCATTCGTTTCTTTTACGATGGTACAGATGATGAATTGAAGGCACTACTAAGTACTTTGGGTCAGACACCGATTCCGAAATACTTAAACAGAGAGCCTGAACCGATTGATACAGAAAGATACCAAACGATCTACGCAAAGATCCCTGGAGCCATTGCTGCCCCAACGGCTGGATTACACTTCAGCAAGAAATTGATGAAGCAATTGGAGATCAAAGGAATCAACTTTGGAGAAGTAACGCTCCATATTGGATTGGGAACTTTCAGAGATATCGAGGTAGAAGATCTATCTAAGCATAAAATGGATGCTGAATACTTTAGTATCTCAGATGCTTGTGCAGATGTAGTAAACGACGCAAAAGAATCAAGAAAAAGAATCTGTGCTGTAGGAACAACGACGATGAGATCGATTGAGTCTGCGGTATCTGCTACCAATGGATTGAAGAAGGCGGATGGATGGACCAACTTATTTATTTATCCACCGTATGAGTTTGCAATCGCTGATTCAATGATCACCAATTTCCACTTACCGAAGTCGAGTTTGGTTATTATGGTATCTGCTTTTGGAGGAAAAGAGTTGATCATGGACGCATACGCGGAGGCAATCAAAGAAAAATATAAATTTTTCTCTTACGGAGATGCGATGCTAATTATATAATAGATACTGTAAAACATTGAATTTCAGCTTCTTACGAATTGAATTTTTTAATCTTTGATTTTTTTGTTCAATAAGTTTTATGACTGACAAAATTTTTTACTTTTGTGGAAATTATTTGAAGCATTCTGGGGTTATCCACATAACAACAGATAATTTAATAAACGTTTAGAATATGTATTGGACATTAGAATTGGCACATCAACTAGAGGATGGACCATGGCCAGCAACAAGAGATGAATTAATTGATTACGCAATAAGATCCGGTGCGTCATTGGAGGTAATTGAAAACTTGCAGGCCATCGAAGATGATGAAGGTGAGATTTACGAATCCATGGTTGACATTTGGCAAGACTATCCTAGAAAAGATGACTTTCTTTTCAATGAGGATGAATATTAACAATAAGACAAGGACAAATAAGAAAAGTCTTGTAATTTTAAATTACAAGACTTTTTTATTTCCATAATGACCGAAACAACAAAAATAATCGTCGCCATTGATGGCCATTCTTCCTGTGGCAAATCTACCCTAGCCAAACAACTCGCAGATAATTATGACTTTCTCTACGTAGATACCGGTGCTATGTATCGATGCATCACCCTACTTATTCAAGAAAACAATATTTCATTGGACGATTCTGAAGAGATTGACCAACTGCTTTTCAACAACAAAATCTATTTTAAAAAAGTTGACAAAAGACAACACACATACATCAATGGTCGTGATGTTACCGATCTCATCAGAAGCCCTAAAGTTTCAGACTGGGTGTCAGAGGTTGCTGCCGTTTCATCCATCAGAAAAAAGATGGTCGAGCAGCAACGCATCTATGGAACGGAGGACAACATCATCATGGATGGGCGAGATATCGGAACGGTCGTCTTTCCCAATGCAGGTCTTAAAATATTCTTGACGGCATCTCCTGAAATCAGAGCGCAACGCAGATACAAAGAATTACTTGAAAAAAATATTCAGATCAGCTTGGAAGATGTCGCCAAAAACCTTTCCAAAAGAGATCACATCGACTCAACCAGAGAAGATTCACCACTCAAAAAAGCAGACGATGCTGTGGTCGTTGACAACTCTACACTTACCCAAGAGGAACAATTTGAGATGGTGAAAGGGCTCATCAATGATGCCTTTGGTATTTAGTCAAACCAACTTTCCGCTACACAACAACCGATTTTCTATCGATTTTGGTTAAAAAATAAACCAAAGAAGCTCTATGAGCTCAAAATTCTGTGGATTTTGCTGAAATAATTGCAACTTAAAGTTTGTTATTGATCAACTTACATCACTAAACTTCACAGAAAATGAAAATACTTCCAACCATTACATGCCTTCTTATTTTTACTTTCCATCTCCAGAAAAGTTTTAGTCAAACAGAAATCATGATTAATTCAATACCTGATATTTTAGAAATTGAATGCAATGATTCACCTGCTGGGTATGACACACAACTGGTTTATGACTGGATCGACGATTTTATTAACAATGCTGTAGTTGATAATATGTGCCAAGATCCAGACAACAATTATACCTGGTCCCATGATTACACGGAGCAAGCTGCTGATGACATCTGCTTTGGATTTATTTCAGTTTCCTTTACTGTTACAAACTCATGTGGTGAAAATGCCATGACATATGGTGATGCAATTATTGAAGACTCTTCAGAACCTTCCTTATTAGCTCCTAGCATATCAGAACACACATTACTTTGTGATGGCAACGGAAATATAATCGGAATTCAAGACATCATTGATAATAATTTTTACTTTGATCCAGCCACAGATAACTGTGATCCCAACCCCACTTTGAATTACAACCTGCCCAACTTTAATTGTGGTCAAACATATGACGTAGATTTTTATGCGATGGACGAATGCGGAAATCCATCTGATTTCCACACAGTAACATTTAATATCATTTCATTGAATGTTTCATTTAGCATGTCCAATATTCCTGTTTCAGAAAGTGCTCCTTC
>CALFDU010000054.1 GCA_937950315.1 uncultured Saprospiraceae bacterium
AGTAATTTCCACCATTGTCATATCGCCAGGTTGTAAAGTTCCTGGTAAAGTTATTGTTGCATTTGAACCAGCTTGTGACCAATCAGAGTCATTTAAGCTAAGTCCTGCAGGTATATAATCTGTTATTTGAATATTACTTGCTGCCAAAGATCCTTGGTTATGAACTTCGATTTTGAAAGTAATATCTTGACCTGGATAAACTCTTTCGTCTTCTCCTGGAGCCAACACTGTTCTCAATGCAAGGTCAAATCTTTCAACTCTTACATTGGCTGTCGCTGTTGCAGTATTTCCACAATCATCGGTAACTGTCAATACTACTGTATTGTCTCCTTCATCAGCTGCACAAGTAAAGTCTTCAATATCCAATTCGATACTTGCAATGTCTCCACATACGTCAAAAGATCCATTATCAATATCTTCAGGAGCAATACTGATATCACAGTTTGCATCTGCTGCCAACTGGATGGTTATATCTTGAACCACTGGTACTGGAGGAGTTGTGTCTTCAATTGTAAAATCAGCCGTTGTTGTGCTTTCCAATCCACACTCATCAGTTACTGTAAATACAACTGTAACTGTTCCTGTCTCACCACAATCATCTGTTAATTCTACAAAATCATTTTCCCAAACAATACTTCCACAAGCATCACTTGCGATTGCACCACCGTTGTTATCCAACCAATCTTGCAACTCAGCCAAGTTTCCTTCGCCATCACACTCAACAACCATATCACTGGCTTGAGTATCAATGGAAGGTGCAGTAGTATCTTCTATAATAAAACTAGCTGAACTGGTTGAAAAATTACCACAGTCGTCAGTAGCAGTAAAGATTACTGATACTTCACCTGTAGCTCCACAATCATCAGTTAGAGGAGTGAAATCATTGGTCCAAACCACTGATCCACTACATACATCTGTTGCAGTTGCTCCACCATTATCATCCAACCAAGCTTGTAGTTCTGCTTGATTTCCGTCTCCATCACATTCTACAATCTCATCAGCTGATGGTGTGATTGTAGGATCAATTGTATCTTCAATTGTAAATGTAGCTGAAGTAGTAGAAACATTTCCACAATCATCGGTCACTGTAAAGATTACCGTTGTTGTTCCTGTCGCACCACAATCATCACTTAAAGAAGAAAAATCATTTTCCCAAGTGAAGGTTCCACATTCGTCCGATGCTTCTGCTCCCCCATTGGCATCCAACCAATCTTGAAGAACATTTTGATTACCAGCACCATCACACTCAACCGTAAGGTCAATTGCTTCACGATCAATACTTGGATTGGTTGTATCTTCTATAGTAAATGTAGCTGAAGCAGTTGTCGAATTACCACAATCATCTGTTGCTGTAAATACTACAGTTACTGATCCTGTTTCGCCACAATCACCCATTACATTATTAAAGTCATTCGTCCAGGTTACGCTTCCGCAAATGTCAGATGCCGTACCTGCTCCACCGTTTGAATCCAACCAAGCTTGAAGTTCTGCTTGATTTCCATCTCCATCACATTCTACTGTATCATCTTGAGGATTGTTATCAATACTTGGGTTGGTTGTATCTTCAATTGTGAATGTTGCAGTTCTTGTAGATTGATTTCCACAATCATCAGTGGCAGTAAAAATTACCTCTACTGATCCAGTTTCACCACATTCATTACTTATTGTATTAAAATCATTGGTCCAAACTACAGATCCACATTCATCACTTGAGCTTGCTCCACCTTGGTTGTTCAACCAAGTATTCAATTCATTTTGATTTCCAGCGCCATCACATTCTACTGTAAGATCTGAAGGATTCACATCAATGGTTGGATCCATATTGTCCACAACCATAAATGTTGCCGTTCTTGTTACTTCAAAATCACAATCATCTGATATTGTGTATGTTACTGTCAATGAACCTGTATCTCCACAGTCATTGCTCAGGTTACTATAGTCATAATTACTAGTTACAGTAATAGAACTACAGTTATCAGATGAACATGCTTCCAATTTTGCAATATTTGCAGCATTCCAAGCATCGGCTTCATCTTCGTTGCCTGATGCACCTGAACAATCAAAAGTTAGATCATCAGGATTACATGTTACTTCAGGTGCAACATTGTCTTCAACTGTAAAGCTGGCAGACCTTGTTGTTGCATTTCCACACTCATCTTGTATGGTATAGGTAACTGTAAGTGAACCAGTCGTACCGCATTCATTGCTTAACGATCCAAATGAATAGTTACTTGTTACCGTAAAGTTACCACAATCATCGTCTGTACAATTTTCTAATTTTGAGATGTTGGCTGCATTCCAAGCATCAGCTTCTTTTTCATTTTCAGCAGCACCCGAACATTCAAATATTTGATCATCAGGATTACATGAAACGTCAGGATTGCTGTTGTCTTCAACAGTAAATATTGCAGATCTAGTTCTTGAATTTCCACATTCATCTGTAATCGTATAAGTAGCTGTCAAAGTACCTGTAGCACCACATTCATTTGTCAAAGTGTTGTATGAATAGTTACTCGTTACTTCTATTGAACCACAATCATCAGAAGAACATGCCGTTAAGCTTGCAATATTAGAAGCATTCCATGCATCCGCGGCTGCTTCATTATCTGACTCACTTTGGCATTCAAAAACCAAATCATCTGGATCACAAGAAACGTTTGGATTTGTATTATCTTCTATTGTGAAAGTACCTTGTCTTGTAATGCTATTTCCGCATTGATCTGTAATTGTGTACGTAGCAGTATAAGTTCCTGTCAAACCACAATCACCCTCAAAACTACTACCTGGACCGACGGTAAAATCACTAGTTACTGTTGTGCTTCCGCATGCATCTGTAGAGCAATTTTGCAATCTTGCTATGTTTGCTGCATTCCACGCATTTGCGGCATTATTATTTCCGGTTGAGCCATTACACTCGTGAGTTTCATTGGTTGGACTACAACTTAATACAGGATCAGTTGTGTCAATCACTGTAATTACTCTTGATTCTTCGTGGGTATTACCACATGCGTCAGTTGCTGTCCAAGTTCTTGTAATTGTATACTCAGAATCATTGCATGACCCATTATTTGTTTGAGTTGAATTTTCATGGAAATTAACAGTCGGAGCTGTATCACAATCATCAGTTGCCGTTACATTGGCAGGTGCTGGTACTGCATTACACTCAACTGTTATATCTGCCAGTACTCCATTCAATGTAGGATTGGTATTATCCTCAACATTAATGGTTAGTGTTGCTGTATCACAGCACTCTGTGCCACTACAATTATTTGCAACATTACAAACTTCATAAGTTATCACCTGAGTACCACAATGGTTTGGTGATGTATAAGTTATTCTACCGTTATTACTATTTATTGTAGCTGTACCGGCAGAAGGGTGATTCGTAATTGAATAAGTAACATTATATTCATTGTTGCTATCATTAGCTCCAACATCGACAGTTACTGTTTCGTTTAAGCAAATTGTTTCTGAATCATTTGTGGCAGTTGGTGTAGGCACAATTTCCATGACGGCTTCATCAGAACATATCCACTCTGTACAAGGTAGTATTCTAAAGCACTTTCTGTACTTTGTCGTTTGAGTAATAGGTCCTGGATTAAATGTGTTTGGTACAGCAGGGGTATCAATCCCGTCATCAACGAAACCTGGAATATCCATCCATGCACCGCCTTCTGGCATTACTTGCCATTTGGAATTTAAGAACCCGTCCCAGGTAACCGTGCCACCTTGAGGGCCAGAGGCAGTAATAACTGATGGATCAAAAGGTCCACAGTTACATTGATCTCCGGAGATTGTCCCACCTGAAGTATAATTTTCACTTATATGTATATCTAAAACATTAGAATATTCAAAATTTCCACAAGGAGCACATCTTGCTCCTCTTCTTACCCAAATCGAAGAACTTAGAAAAGGAGGATCCCAATTACGTGAATTGGCCCCAGGAACTTGAGACCAGCTTCCACCTGCTGTTGATCTTGTTTCCCATCTATATTCTATAACACCTCCTTCGCAACCAGTTGCTGCAGTTCCAGTAATTGTTGGCGGATTAAATGCACCACAACTAGAAGAATCATTATCTATTGAACCTGGATCAAATCCCGTTGCATCACAACATCCTTCTGTTACCAAAGAAACACTTCCCAAACCAAATGAATCTCCATTGTTGGCTGGAGAACATACACGCACTCTTACTCTATCTACACAAGCGTCAATATTAGATTCTGACATTACATAAAGAGATGCTTCTACTCCAGCATTTTGATTTGTAAATGATTGAGTAGTGCTTGTAATAACTGTAGAACCACAAAGTGACTCCATTGTTATTTCAACAGCTCTAACGTTATCTTTTTCGTGAATTGGAATTGCAATTTCTACTTCTCTATCATCAGAACCTACACCATCTAGAACTATGATAGCTTCTGCACAATCGTCTACTCCATTAGGAGGACCGTGAAGCTCTACATCAAATGTTGTTAACGAACTAGATACATTTGGCAAAGTATATTCAGCATAAATTGCCATACTTGTTGCATCATCACAGCCACTAAGATTTGATATACAAACCTGATTAAATGGTTGATTTATTTCTGCTCGATAAATATACTCCGGTACATTTGAAGCTGAAGTCTGAGTCGCCATGACTCCTACAGCTGTAAAGGTATTACCATTGTTGGTTTGAAGTTGAATTGTAGATGGTAAGTCCATCCCGCAACCATTCTCTTCGATCCAAACTTCAACAGTTGCTCCTAACATTCCTTGTACAGAAATATTCCTACAATTGCTACTATTGTCTTCAAGACCTTCAACAAAAACTTCTATCCCAATATCATCTCCACATTCAAATGAAACTAATAATTCAGGATCAAAAGTACTTGATGTTTGAAATTCAAGTTCCGATGCTGAGTCTGATTTATCAGAATTTGCATCTATTTTGTCTATTTCAATTAAATTATTGAAATGAGAATACGCCACAATTGCATTTGAAATTACTACAGACTGTGCTGTAAGGTTTGTTCCAAGTGCAAGACTGGTTATTAAAATAATCAAAGTGTAAAAATTCCTCATTCGAGTACAAGTTTTGTTAAGGTGTATTTTGGATACATATTTTAATGTCTATTAAACAGACACCATCATACCGTAAGAAATGCATAACTGCAAGGCAGTATGCTATAGATAGGAATCAAACAAATAGGTTCTCAACTTTTGAACTTACATTGAGTTTAGGTTACTTTTTGGGGCCGGAAATAAATTCCATAGTTGTAACCAATGTAAGAAGTTAAAGAGTACTGGATTTCATCAAGTCATTTTCGGGTATAAGGTGTAAATAATAATAGTCTGTAATATCGTAGAACGAATTTATTTGCGTTGAAACTAATAAACTTCAAAAAGTCAGCGAATGTCGGTTAATAGTCATTTTAAAACGACAAAAGACAACTAGTTCACAATTAAACACAACTCTACATTGATAGGACAAGCATATACTGCTTTACCCCTATGGTAAGGGTCAACTTTTTTATAAAAAATTAAGAAATGATATATAATGACAAAAAAGGGAGGAAACACAATGAAATAGACATAAAAAAAGGGCTACATCATGCGATGTAGCCCTTAATTTTATTGTGTTTAGACTTAAATATTATCTAAGGCCTAAAGCTTTTAAAGTTTCAATATCCAATTGTCCAACTGGTAAACCGTTGTCTTTTTGGAATTTAACAAGAGCTTCTCTTGTTTTCTTACCCATTGAGTTATCAACAGGTCCTGGATCGTACCCTCTTTCAGTAAGAGCAGATTGTACTCTTCTTGTAAGATCAGCATCGATGTCTGAATCACAAACAACTTCTCTCCATTCAGTTACTCCACCTTCAGAAACCAATTGTCTTCTGCTGATAGTTTTGTATTCAGCTGGAATATCAATTGTTCTTGTAGTTGCTGGAGAAACCAATTTCTTGTATGATCTTGCACCGTATTTAGCAGCGATGTCAGTTGACTCAGTCGCAGCATCGTTAGCCAATTTCTGGAATGATCTTGAACCATACTGAGCAGCGATGTCAGTTGACTCAGTCGTTGCATCAGAAACTAATTTTTGGTATGATCTTGAACCGTACTGAGCAGCGATGTCTACTGATTCAGTTGTTGCATTCTGAGCAAGTCTTTGGTAAGATCTTGTTCCATATCTGCTACAGTCTGATGAAGTTCCACAACTTGAAACCATTTCAGTTCTTCTGTTTTGTCTCTTTCCTGCAGCTGTTGAGTTATCAGCAACTGGGCTTGATTCACCTCTACCTTCATATCTTACACAACCAGCATCAACACCAGCAGCAATAAGTGCATCGTATACAGCTTTAGCTCTTCTTGTTGATAATGCTTGGTTAGCTTCAGCTCCACCATCAGAATCAGTGTGTCCTACCAAAGTAGTAGTACAATCTCCGCTACAATCCATTGAAGCAGCAATTCTGTTGATTTCACCATAAGAGCCTTGTGTTAATGTTGCAGATCCTGACTGGAAATTAACGTTGATTACAGAACCACCTGAGCATGGAAGTGCTTCAGCCGTTGCATCTCTTGTTAACTTCTGGTATGATCTTGAAGTGTACTGAGCTGGAATATCTACAGACTCAGTAGTTGCAGGTGAAGCAACTTTCTTGTATGATCTTGATCCGTATTGAGCAGGAACATCTACAACTTCAGTTGTTGCAGGTGAAGCCAACTTCTGGAATGATCTTGACTCATATCTTGCCGGTACTTCTACTGATTGTGTAGTAGCAGGAGTAACCAACTTTTGGTATGATCTTGATTTGTATACAGCAGGAACTTGTACAGTTTCGTATGAAGCACCTTTTGCTAATTTTCTGTATGTTCTTGATGTGTATTGAGCAGGAGTTTCTACGCTTTCAGTCGTTGCAGGAGTAACCAACTTTTGGTATGATCTTGTTTCGTACTGAGCTGCATTAGCAACTGACTCTGATGTAGCTGGTGTAGCTAGAACTTGGAAACTTCTTGTCTCGTATTGAGCAGGAACAGTTACTGACTCGCTAGTAGCAGGAGTAACTAATTTTCTATAAGTTCTTGAACCATACTGAGCAGGAACGTCGATAGTTTTTACACAATCATCTCCGCTTTCAGTATAACCAGCAGCACATGCTTGTCTTACTTTTTTAGTAATTGTTCTGTATTGAGCAGGAACCTCTACCAAACACCAAACTAGACAATCGTCAGGATTAGCAGAAAGACAGTTTTTGTCAGCTTTCTTCTTTACCCATTTGGTTGAAGCAGGAGAAGTTTCGATTTGCTCAGTCATTGTTTCATACTTAGCAGGAATTTTTTCAATTCTTGTGCTTGCTTCTGAAAGAAGTACTTCTTCCGTTACAGTTTCATAAACTGCAGGGATAGTTTTTAATGTAGAGTAAGCTTCTTTAACTAGAACTTCTTCCGTTTTAGTTTCGTAAGTAGCAGGTACGGCTCTCAAAGTGTTAGAAGCTTCTTTTACTAGAACTTCTTCCGTTACTGTTTCATAAACAGCAGGAATTACTCTGATTGTATTAAAAGCTTCTTTTACAAGAACCTCTTCAGTTACTGTTTCGTATTCAGCAGGAACGATTCTTACAGTAGAGTAAGCATCTTTTACCAATACTTCTTCAGTAATTGTTTCATATACAGCAGGTACAGCAGTCAATGTGTTGTACGCTTCTTGAACAAGAACTTCTTCAGTTACAGTTTCAAAAGTTGCAGGGATAGTTCTGATCGTAGTGTATGCATCTTTCACCAATACTTCTTCAGTAACAGTTTCAAATGATGCAGGAACAATTCTGATTGAACTTCCAGCTTCTTTAACAAGCACTTCTTCAGTGATTGTTTCAAATTGAGCTGGTACAGCTCTCATGTCCATCGCACAGTTGCCTGAGTTTGAACCTCCACCACCACAAGCTTTGATACAAGCAGCTCTGTTAGCATAAGTTCCGCCAGACTTACCAACGTTTTTACAATCTCCAGAAACACAGTTATATGTTGCTCCAGCTTCTGCAGCATCATGGTTTCCTCCTCTAGCTCCACCACCATTGGCACAACCAGCGTCAAATTCAATTACTTGTTCAGTAACTGTTTCAAATTGTGCAGGTACAGCTCTTAGCGTGTTTCCTGCTTCTTTAGTTAATACTTGTTCAGTAATTGTTTCGTACTGAGCAGGGACAACTCTTAGAGTTGATCCGGCCTCCTTCACCAATACTTCTTCTGTTACTGTTTCGAATGCTGCAGGCACAACTCTTAGGGTGTTACTTGCATCTGATTCTAGAACTTCTTCTGTTACTGTTTCATAAACAGCAGGAACAACTTCTACTCTCGTAGAAGCGTCTTTTACAAGAATTTCTTCAGTTACAGTTTCGTACTGATCTTGGATCAAACATTTAGCGTAACACTTTCCAGGCTCAGAAGGCATTCCCGCTTCTGGTTGTGCAAATACAACCACAGCAAAAAGACTGAGCACTAAAGTGCAGATCAAGTTCAGTTTTCTCATAGTTTCAAATAAGTTTTATTAAGAATGTTGAAAATGTGTTAAAAATTTCGCCCAAAGATAGATTTCTCATGTAGGATAACATAAAAAGTATCTATCTATAATAGTTAAAAAATTGAATTTTGGGAAAAAATGAGATAAATCATAGACTTCTCCTCCTTTCCTTACTAGTTTAATTTCCTCATTATCAGGACTATATGTTGTTATTGACTCCTTCCCTTCAATGAAGTACCATCTGCATGTTTCTTCATCAAGTTTCAATGAATCCTTAACTTTTTGACGGATATCCGACTTAAAGTCACTTGCAAAAACTTCTCCAGAAACCGCAGTTTTAAAGAGTTTTCTGCCTAATATTCTTGCGGCTAAGTCTCGAATTATGAAATCTTCGCTATTTATTGCCGATTTTAACAGAACATAAATGTCATTATCGTCTAAATTTAAAAATTTCATTAAGTCTTTTTCGTCCAGTTTTTGAATATTTTTTTCTAAAAAATATTTTAAATCCGCTGTAAATTGGAGCGTTTCAGCCCCATTTGACGAAAGTCCAAAAATATACCTCAATCTCTTAAAAAATTGCCTCAGCATGACCTCTGCTCCTATACTAGTCTTATGCAAATACACTTGTTTGTACATAATTTCTCTTGCGACTAGAAATTTCTGAATAGAATATAGGGCTTTTTCTTCAACAACTAGGTGTTCTTGGTGCACATTTATCATAGAAATAATCCGGTCGTAGCCTATCACCCCCTCTGCTACCCCCGTGTAGAAGCTATCTCGCGTGATGTAATCCATACGATCACAATCCAACTGGCCTGAAACCAATTGATGCATAAAGGGTCTGTGATACTCCCCTTTGAATATCTTAATCGCAAGTTCAAGTCTACCATCAAACTCCTTATTGAGTAGATCCATCACGCCCAAAGAAATCTCCTCATGATGAACGTCGACTATAATGCGTTCTAGCGAGTGTGAAATGGGTCCGTGCCCAATATCATGCAATAACATAGCGGCACACATAGCCTCAGATTCATCATCAGAAATCTTGACATCTTTCTCCCGTAACACATTGACAGCACTTTGCATCAGAAACAATGCACCAATTGCATGTTGAAATCGACTGTGGGTTGCTCCTGGATATACCAGGTGAGTGAGACCCATCTGCCCTATCCTCCGCAGGCGCTGAAAATAGCTATGGTCAATTAAATCATAGAGAAATTCTGATTTAAAATTGATCAGGCCGTATATTGGATCATTGAATAATTTTCTCTTTCCCATTTTGCAGAATAATAATAATTTAAATATCTACCTCGTTCTTAAGAATCAACATTGATTTTTCTAACCAATTAAGCTAAAGTACATGTCAAAAGTAAAAATATTGTGGGCCGATGATGAAATAGATTTACTCAAACCACAATTATTTTTTTTAGAGAAGAAAGGATACGAAGTTGCTACAGTTACAAATGGACATGATGCACTTGATCTTCTAGAAAATGATCAGGATGTTGAAGTGGTATTTCTAGATGAATCTATGCCGGGAATTAGTGGACTTGAGACCCTCAGCATTATCAAGTCCAAATATGTAAATCTACCTGTTGTTCTAATTACAAAAAACGAAGCAGAAAACCTGATGGAAGAAGCCATCGGATCTCAGATTGACGACTACTTAATCAAGCCAGTAAACCCAAATCAGATTCTGCTAACACTCAAGAAAATTATTGATAATAAAAGGTTGGTTTCAGAGAAAACTGCCTCAGATTACCAACAAGCTTTTAGAGAGCTGAGTATGGAAATGGGTAGTGGCCTGGACAGAGAATCTTGGGTTCAATTTTACAAGAAATTAATAGACTGGGAACTGCGTCTTGACTCTAGTGAAACAGTTCACATGGGAGACATTCTGAGTATGCAAAAAAGTGAATCAAATAAGGAGTTTTCCAGGTTCATTGACAAGCATTACGAAGGCTGGATCAACGAAGAAGGTGGACCCGTTATGTCGCATAATTTATTGAAAGAAAAAATGTTCCCTAGGATGTCCGAAGACAAGCCTAACGTGATGCTACTCCTCGACAATCTTAGGTTTGATCAATGGAAAATTTTAGAACCCATTATTCTAGAAAAATTTAAGGTAAATTCTGAGGAACACTTCTATAGTATTTTACCAACATCAACGCAGTATAGTAGGAATGCAATCTTTGCTGGCATGCTGCCATCTGAAATTCAAAAACACTTCCCTGACAAATGGGTTTACGACCATGAAAACGAAGGTAAAAACAACCAAGAAGAGTTTTTTATGCAAACCCAACTTGATCGAATCGTAAAGAGGCCAATGAAGATGAAGTATCATAAAATACTGAACACTCATCATGCTAAAGTACTTAATGACAACATTTTGAATGCACTAAACAATGACCTTACTGTTATTGTCTACAACTTCATAGATACCTTGTCTCACGCTCGAACGGAAATGGAAGTTTTAAAGGAATTGGCTGGGGACGAAAAGGCATACAGATCTCTTACAAAGTCATGGTTTTTAAACTCGCCTTTGTGGTCGGCCTTACAGACTTTGGCAGAGAATGATATCAAGTTATTTATTACTACAGATCATGGTACAATAAGAGTAAATAGTCCGTCAAAAGTTGTTGCTGATAGAGACACGACAACCAATCTTCGATACAAGGTTGGCAAGAATTTGAGGTACCAAAAATCAGATGTTTTTGAAGCAACAGAACCGAAGAAATGTGGCCTACCAAGTCCCAATATTAGCTCGACCTATATCTTTGGAAAAGAAGATGTATTTTTCTTGTATCCAAACAACTATAATAAGTACCACAACATGTACAAAAACACCTTCCAACATGGAGGTATTTCTCTAGAGGAAGTTATTTGTCCGTTTGTAAGTTTAGAACCTCGTTAAAATCACTTAAACCCATTTGCTCTAAGCAATATTCCATCTGCGCTTTATTAAGAATAAATGGAATCCTTTTGCCAAATTTTCCTTTGTACTTCAAGCGTACAATCCAGAGTTTGACAATCAATAAATTGTACTTCTTGACTGACTCAATATCTCTAAATTGATAGGCATAAGTTTTAAAATAATTGGAAGCGAGTAACTGGGTTGTCGATAATTCAACACGCTTCAATTTCATGATGGTAAAATACATGAATAGAAAACAAAGAAGAAAGAATCCGAAAAGGATAAATCTGATGCCAGGAACGGCCGGGAAAGGCAAACTATAACTATCTGCAAACAGCATTGCAATGGCAGTAAGGC
Source organism: uncultured Saprospiraceae bacterium (assembly GCA_937950315.1). Classification (GTDB taxonomy): domain Bacteria; phylum Bacteroidota; class Bacteroidia; order Chitinophagales; family Saprospiraceae; genus JAHDBF01. The sequence goes on from CALFDU010000054.1 coordinate 11,778, forward strand.
CAAAAAACACAATACAAAATGTAGGTACGAAGAGCCTCAGTATCAAGGTGATATTGGATGAAACTCTGGTCGATTTTATCATTATTAGGCTTGTCTAATTATTGTTTTAAGTCTATCTAAGTATTGGCTAAATCTGTTTGATTCCTCTTCTTTTCAACCCTTGCAGAGATCACAATGCTGATTTCGTACAAGATAAAAATCGGGATTCCAATCAAAAACTGTGAAATTACATCTGGTGGCGTGATGACTGCCGCCAATATTAAAATCACTACTATTGAGTGCTTTCTAAATCGCCTCATGATTCCAGGTGTAATGAAACCAATCCTTGATAAGAAATAAACAAGCACTGGCATCTGAAATACAAAACCTGTAGGCAACGTGCAGAGTGTGAGATAACTGACGTAACTACTAAGCGTCGGACTACTAATGGCATCAGGTCCAACCGAGTAACCAATTAAAAAATTCAATGCAAAAGGCGTAATAACGAAGTAACCAAAGAATACCCCCAAGAAAAACAGGGTTGTGCAACTAAAAACCATACCTCCAGCAGCTTTCTTTTCATTTTTATACAAGCCTGGTTTGATAAAGCGCCAGAATTCGTAAAAAATGTAAGGAAACATAAAAATAAGCGCCAACCACAAGGAGACCTTGATGTGTGTAAAAAACTGTTCACCTATCTCACGGGTAATTAAATCAAATTGCTTTGGTTTGAAGCAGGTCATTTCTGACATCCAGCAGAAAAACTTATACGTCAGAAAATTATCGTGTTTGGGCGCAAATACGATGTGTTTGAAGACAAAGTTTTTGAGCGAAAAGAAAACAATTGCAGCAACAAACATGGCACCCAACGACCTTATGATATGCCATCTTAATTCCTCTAGATGATCTAGAAAGGACATCTCCTTTTCCTCAGACGTTCCAAGTGGTTGTTTGCTCATGGGCTTTTAATGAAATAGCAAAATTAAGCTTTAGGGTAGATTTAAATCTAATCCCTAATTTATTGCTAATTTAGCGCTAAATAATGCTTGTAAAATTGAACAAAATTTTCACATAACTCAATGTTTGAAAGCTTTATTTAATAATTAGAACAAAATTTTAGACCAGTAGCAAAATAAAGAAATAGGTGATATACATAATATTTGTCGTAAGCCTTGCTGTATTACTTCTTGGATCAGATTGGTTGATAGAATCCGCTGAAAAAATCGGATTATCCTTTGGCATCTCTCCATTTATCATTGGGGTTACTATTGTTGCTTTTGGAACCTCGCTTCCGGAGCTGGCGACTTCTGTTGCCTCAGTCTTTTCTGGAACTTCAGAAGTGGTGGTCGGAAACGTGATAGGCTCCAATATCGCCAACATCCTATTGGTGCTTGGACTGACAGCAATTGTAGGAAAAGGAATCAAACTTGATTTCAATATCATGGACGTTGACGTTCCATTATTATTAATCTCAGCGGTGTTCTTTTACTTTGCCGTATCGGACTTACATTTTTCACTTATTGAGGCCATTTTATTTTTACTGGCCCTTATTTTCTTCCTGTATAGTACGGTAGCTGGAAACGTTGAAAATGATACAGAAAGACCTAAAGTCGCTGCAAAAAGTTATCTATTGTTGGTTGTTGGAGGTGTGATGGTTTATGTGGGAGCAACTTACACTATTTATGCACTTGAAATCATCGCTGGAAATATGGGCATTAGTCCTTCCATCATTGCATTGACCGTAGTTGCAATAGGAACTTCGCTACCAGAAGTGATTGTCAGTATGGCAGCTGCCAAAAAAGGGAAGCACGCCATTGCCGTAGGAAATGTACTTGGCTCCAATATTTTCAACACTTATGGCGTTATGGCTGTACCTTCGTTATTTGGAGAGTTAAAAATATCAGAAGAAATACTCGCTTTTCCAGTTCCATTTATGATTGCTGTTACATTCCTCTTTGCTTTTGTTGTAATGAGCAATAAAATCAGTAAATGGGAAGGTGTTATGTTGATATTACTGTTTGGCTTTTACATAAGTCATGTTATTTAAATAAAGAAATGCTGCTTAACAAACGGCATAAAAATAGGGTTACATGTTAGATGGACTAATGAAACAATTTGAGGAAACTCAAAAAAAAATGACAGAACAACTTGCTGCTGAAATCATCGAAGTTCAGGACAGCACAAAGCAAATTTCAATCAAGGTAGATGGCAACAACAACTTGTTGGATTTGAGTATCGATGAGAAAATGTTGGTGGCCGAAAATAAAGAAATGATTGAAGATTTATTGATAGATACATTCAATCAAGCAATGACATTGGCTAAGGCAAAACAAAATGAAGCCTCACAGAATAGTGTCAGTGATATTTTACCGGGAGGTATGAATCTTGGAAACTTATTTGGATAATGAAAACTGCTTATTTACTTATTTCATTTTTATTTGTAACGACCTTAGGTTGGTCCCAACTTGATCCCGTTCTACATATTACCTTTGATGATTGCACTGGCACAGATGTTGTTGGACCACTTGATTCCAACATAGTAAGCCCAACGGTAGATTGTGACTGCGGCGTTGATCTTGATGCAGCATATTTTGACGAAGAAGCTGATTCGATATTTTTAGACAACGGCATCAAAGATCTTATTGGAGAAGATTTTACTTTTTCGATGTACTTCTGGGTGGATGATTCACCAGAGCCATATACACTATTTAGTATTCAACGATTTTGTTCAAAAGATTCCTCGTTTCAAATAAGATATTTACCTGCCATCAATGAGCTTGATGTTCAGATTTCAAGAAACTTTGGAGCGGGAATCTTTCTTACAGCACCACTCAATGACAATAGGTGCTGGCACCATGTAGTTTTTGTAAAAGAAGGGAATGACTATTCTTTGACGGTTGATGGTATCTTTATTGAAACTGATAATGTTTTGGAGCCCGTTGTAATGGGAGAAAAACATAGTGTAAGGCTTGGTTCTTCTCCTTGTCTAAACACCCTAGAAACACATGCACGAGGTCGGATAGATCAAATACAGATTTTCGATCGGCCTCTGAGTTTGGATGAGATACAGCAGCTTGATGAGCAGCCAGATCAAATCATAAATCAAGACACGACCATATTTGCGGGTAGCTCTGTTTTTATTGAAACAGGTACTGTCTGCAGTTCTAATTTCAATTGGATTCCGGCTACAGGATTGGATGATACATCTTTGATCGAACCGACAGCAACACCGGATCAATCAACGATGTATGAATTGAATATTGATCATGGATCTTGTACCGCGACGGATAGTCTCAACATCTTTGTTATTGATGAAAATGATATTGATTGCGAAGATCTTTTATTACCGAATGTGTTTACACCCAATGGCGATAAGATCAACGATGAATTTTTTATAAGTAATAGTTTTATCATCAGTGACTTGGATTTCTTTGACATCTATGATCGATGGGGTGCCAAGCTTTTTTCAACGCAGAATAAAGAAGAAGGTTGGGACGGTACTTTTGATAATACGATACAAGCTCCATCCATGTATGTCTACAAGATAGAATATACCTGTCAAGACGAATCGTATCAAAAAATTGGCAATTTCAGCCTATTAAAGTAAATAAGTAGGCAACTAGTGATAAAAATTGTGGCATAGTACATATTTATCCGTCAAAAAAATATCTTTATAATTAGAGATATGAAATTAGTTTTAAATACACTTTTCTGTGGCCTTCTTTTCCTCGCTTGCGCAAATAATGCCGAGCAGGTAAAAAAAGACATAACTGCTCCCGAGACAGCGGTAGACAGCAGTACTATTGTCGATGTACAAGGTCAAATTGCTTTTGATCCAGTTACTGCTGATCAGGAAGAAGAAGAATCAGAAACACCAATAAATGAGGCCCCTGTTCAAATTCAAACAATAGAAGAAGATAAAAATGAAGGACCAAGAACAGGTTCTACTATTGCACAACAGCAAGAGGCAGCTAGAAGAATTCAAAACGAGCTTGCCAACAGAAGCCCCATGCCTAACGAAGAATCAAATCAAGAAGGGGCAGTATTTCAGAAAGTAGTAAGTACCCAAAACAAAAAAGAAACGCCTAAGCCTTCAACGGCAAGTACAGCAAAGAAAGCTGTTCCTAAAAAACCAACCAAGAAAAAAACCTATCCTGCTATAGAATTTAAGGAAATGCAAATGGCATTTGACACCATAACGGAAGGAGATGTTTTTGATCACAAATTTGTTTTTACCAATACTGGAAATGCACCCTTGGAAATTAAATCCGCTAAGGCCACATGTGGATGCACTCAGCCTAGTTTTCCATTCATTCCAATTGAGCCCAATGAGCAAGGACACATATCTGTCAGATACAACAGTGTAGGTAAAGATGGACATCAAAAACCAGAGGTATCCGTACTTACCAATATCAACAACAAGGAGATCATCCTGTATTTGGAAGGCTTTGTAGTTCAAAAGGAGAAGGAAGAAGAAGGAAAATAAAAGATCGATATTCCCTACTAATCAAAAAAAAAGGGAGAACAGTAAAACTGCACCCCCTTTATTTCAACATCCTTACTTCTTAAAAATCAAACTCGATCGTATCGCCAGGCTCTAGTCCTTTATTTGATTTACCTTTCTTAGTAGATTTTTTTGTAGCTGGTTTTTTAGCTTTGCCTTTTTTAGCAGCTGGTTTCTTGGCAGCGGGTTTTGTTTCAAACAACTCTGGTTCTTCTTCAGCCTCTGCTGCTTCAAGTGCTTCAACTTCTGCAAGTGTTGCGATCTTGATAATTTTGAATTCACCCATTTTATTTCCGAGTGACTTCCATCCTTTTATATCAACAAAATCATGAAGATCCAATTCGTATTCTTCCATTTGTTTGTTCTTCTTGATGCTATACACCACAGTGGCTTCTTCACCAATTGAAGCAAAATACAGCTTAGATTGTGGACTTTCGCTGATAAACTTAAATGGCGTATCCAAGGTGATGGTTTCTATGAAGAAACGCTTGGCCATGGTCCACTTTTTATCGCCTGAGAAGTACACAACGTTGATAGGTAGACTCTGATCAAACTTACCAATGTAAACCAACTTCTCGATGTCGTATTTTTTATCTACTTCCATCTCGTTGATTTGATAAGTACCATCATTGTAAATGGCCAAAATCTCATTGCCAGTATCAAAACTTCCCAATGATTTTCCTCTCTTCTGAGTATTGATTCTACCACTGGCCTCATCCATCCAAACCTTCACTGCTCCTAGAGATGATTTACCTTTCTCGAGCAGGTTCACCTTACGTACTGGATATTTGGTCACAATGTTTCCTCCTGCTCCTCTACCCTTGATTTCTAGTTCGCTAAAATCAAAATCAAACAATTTTTTGTGCGCTTTACAACTCTGTGAAAGTTGGATATTTACCTTCTCCGCTTCGCCATTAGGATTGGCAGAAAAGTAGACTACTTTGGATGGATTTCCTTTGGTAAGATCGTATTCTTTGTTTCTCGTTATTCCAGATACATTGAATCTCTTAGCACGAGTGACTCCTGTCTTCTTATCAAGATAGATCAAATTATAGGTCGTACGATCATCTCCTGACTTCCATACTGCTGCGTGCAAAATATTTTTACCAATAAAATCTTTGTCGCTGATACGGACTACCTTAAACTTACCTCCTTGTGTAAATGCGATGATATCGTCGATATCAGAACAATCACATACAAACTCATCCTTTTTCATTCCTCTACCGACAAAGCCTTCTTTTCTGTTGATATACAACTTGGCATTCTGGGCAACCACCGTTTTTGCTTTGATAGAATCAAAAACAGCAATCTTGGTGCGACGTTCTCTTCCCTTTCCATACTTCTCTAACAATCTTGTATAGAACGCGATTGCAAAATCCGTTAGGTGCTTGAGGTCGTACTTCACTTGCTTCATTTCTGCAGTCAAGTTCTCAAGAAGTTCAGTGGCTTTGAATTTATTGTACTTAGAAATTCTCTTAATTCGGATTTCAGTCAATTTGATGATATCTTCTTCTGTAATTTCTCTTTTAAGTTTGACCTTTTTGGTAGCACCGACTCCTTTGTCTTTAGGAGTAGCTACGTATTTGCGCAAGCCTTTGTGTATGATCTTGATGACTTCTTCAAAAGATTCAGCTTCTTCAATGTCACGATAGATTCGCTTTTCGATAAATATTTTCTCCAGGCTGGCCATGTGCCACTTCTGCTCCAATTCGCCCAGCTTGATTTCAAGCTCTTTCTTTAAGAGTTGCTTTGTATTTTCTGCAGAGATTTTTAAAATCTCTTCTACCGTTACGAAGACAGGTTTGTTGTCAAGAATGACACAAGCATTTGGGGAAATTGAAATCTCGCAATTTGTAAAAGCATACAATGCATCAACCATCACCTCTGGCGAAACACCAGAAGGAAGCTCAAGCATGATTTCAACATCCTTGGCGGTGTTGTCCATTACTTTTTTGACTTTGATCTTGCCTTTGTCATTTGCCTTGAGTATACTATCAATCAAACTAGAAGTCGTGACAGCGAATGGCAGTTCGGTAATCTTTAAGGTTTTCTTGTCTACGATTTCAATGTTGGCTCTTACCTTAACTTTCCCTCCTCTTTTCCCACTTTGGTAATCGGTAATATCGATAGATCCGCCGGTTTGAAAATCAGGATAGATTTTCACTCTTTTTCCTTGTAGTGATTTTATGGATGCTTTTATTAGCTCAATAAAATTGTGAGGAAGAATTTTGGTCGAAAGACCTACAGCAATACCTTCAACACCTTGTGCTAGGACCAATGGAAATTTGGCTGGAAGTGTAATCGGTTCTTTGTTACGACCATCGTATGAAACTTGCCAATCGGTAGTTTGCGGATTAAATAGCACTTCGAGGGCAAATTTTGTCAATCTAGCCTCGATATATCTAGGTGCAGCTGCAGAATCTCCTGTACGGACATCTCCCCAGTTTCCTTGCGTATCGATGAGTAAATCCTTTTGGCCCAATTTTACCATGGCAGCGCCGATGGCTGCATCTCCATGTGGGTGGTATTGCATGGTATGACCAATTACGTTGGCCACTTTGTTGTATCGACCATCATCTTTGTCTTTCAAACTGTGCAAAATCCTTCTTTGAACGGGTTTGAGACCGTCGTTCATTGCTGGAACTGCCCTTTCTAGGATCACATATGATGCATAATCAAGAAAATATTCCTTGTACATGTGCTCCAAAGTAGGCCCTGATCCTCCCTCTCTTCCATTATTTTTGGTAACAGATTTACTCATATAGACTTATCGCTTAATGTATTTGTAGTTGATAATGATGCAAATATATATATTCTAACAAAAATATAACTTTTGATTTGTGTCCCATTTTCGGCTATGGGGGCGTCACAATAGGGATGATATAATTTTTATAACCTTTTAGTAACTTAGAGAACAGGCAGCAAAAGTGAAAAATGGGCGTTATAGTCCTGAAAGCACTTCAATTACTTGTTCAAATTGAATTTAATTATTTATGGATTTAACAATTACTCTCGAGAATAATGAACAGGATCTGATAGCGGCGTGTGTAAGGAATGAAGAATGGGCACAAAAAATGCTTTACGAATCATTTTATCCGATACTCTACCCGATTTGCATCAGATACGCTGTTGATAAGGAAGAAGCCCTTGATATACTCCATGAAGGATTTATCAAGATTTTTAGAAATGTAGGTAAATACCAAAGTGGAACCAACTTGAAAGCATGGGTGAAACGAATCATTGTTAATACTGCTATAGACAACTATAGAAAAACTAGCAAGAACAGAACAAGCGATTTGGATCAGGCATACGATGTATGCAGTCTAGATGCTGATGCAGTAAGTCAAATTACCGCGGAAGATATCATGAGTGCAATCCAAGACTTGCCATCACAATATCGTACCATTTTCAACCTTTTTGTGATAGAAGGATTTTCGCACGCAGAAATCGGAGCGAAACTTAATATCAACGAAAGTACATCAAGATCAAACTTAGCGAAGGCCAGAAAAAAATTAAAAGCCATTATCGTTAAAAAAGGAATCGTAGAAGAATATGTTAGATAAACAGTTTGATAATATCATCAATCAAAAACTCAAGGACATCAAGCATGATGCCCCTGAATCAGACTGGAATGTTTTTTCCCAAAAACTGAAAGTCGCCATGGAAAGTACAGATCCAAGTGATCATGTATTTGACGAGGCCATTAAATCAAAATTGGCTGACGCCGATCTTGATATCCCTAAGCCGAATTGGTCAGTATTTTCTGCTTCATTACAAGCAGATATTGACACCAACGCTATTTCTGATGCAGACTTTGATGCTGCCATCAAAGAAAAGCTCACCAATCCTGATATTGAAATCCCAAAGGCGGACTGGCCAGTATTTGCAGGTATGATGGCGGGAAGTATCGACACTCCTGAGATGAGTGACACAAATTTCGATCAAGCAATACAAAGCAAATTACAAGATAATACCATGGACATTCCTTCACCCAATTGGAATGCCTTCTCTCAAAAATTACAAGAAGCTTCAATCACCGATGAACAAATCGATACTGAAGTAAAATCTAAACTAGAAAACTACTCGACTCGTTACAATGAATCTCATTGGTCTATCCTGAGAGACAAAATGATCGAGACCAAATACTTACGAAGAAATCTTTATGGGCTAAAAACCTTTGAAGCCGCATTGGCGATTCTTCTATTCATTACCTTCTCTAATTTCATCGCAGATAGGTTTATTCCTGATACACAAATTTTCGCTGAAACAAACACAGCTGTTTCTGTCGTGGAAAAAGAAGAAAGTACAAACGCGAAAACTCAAGAGTTAAACCCTACTCCACAAAAGCAAACAATGTTTGCAGTTGAGAAAAATAGCGAGACGACTACCATAAGCACGATTAAATCAACTTCAAATAATAAGCCTGTTACTTCTGCGAATGTTGCCAATACTACTAATACGGCTAACTCTGCAAGGTTCATTAAAAACAAGCTTAACAACAACAGTGTCAGCAACAGCAATGACATAGTCAACACTACTGATATCCCAACATCGGGAATCAATAATAGATTCACTCCAACATCTGTGACAGAAAAAGCAAACAATGCTGCGATTGTATTCGAAGATGGTGATCAGAGTCCTGAGACGATTGCATTGTCAGATATCGACGGATTGAATCCAGGTCTATTTGATGATTCAAGAGCATTGGTTGATCTTAACTTGGCGGCGCCTTTCGTTGACGCATCCAATCCAGTAGCAAAAAATAGCAGATGGGCATTGCATGCAGTTGTCGGTAACAACAATCATTTGATCTCGACACCTCAGGATACTTTTGTATTCCAACTGCCGTACGAAAGATCAAGCAACAACCTAAACTTTGACCTTAGGATTTCTAAGGAAATCAACCAGGTTGAACTTATGACCGGAATTGCTTTTCAGACAATGCAATATGGATCACGTGTTGTGGATCAGATTGAATCAGATGGTAAAATATTTGACGTAAGTATCGCGAGTATTAAATATGACCTAATAAAAATACCAGTGGCTGCAAGGTGGAATTACACCATCAACGATAGACTTAATTTCTTCGCTGATCTAGGCGTAAGTGCCAACATTTTATCTGGAGCTGAGTATGACATTCAAGCCGTTGAAGTGGAAACTGGAGAGGAAACTACCAAACCGCAACCGATTGAAGAATTACCAGATGAAGCATTTACTTCTTTTGAAAACTCTTCTTTGGCTCAAAAGAATTTCCAGAAAGGGATATTCAATTCTGAAAGAGCTAGTTTAAAAGAATCGATTCACGGAACTTTGGACACAGGAATTGGTGTCAACTACAAGTTGAACAGCATGTTTGAAACTTACCTAAGAGGAACAGTGAGTCAAGCATTGGGACAATTTGAAATCGGACCAAACTACGATAGCTTCACTACCTTTGGATTGCAGGTGGGCGTGAAGATGGGATTGTAGATCAATTGGATTTTAAAATAACTTTTTAGACTACAAGATTACCAATTTCAAATTTGGTTTAATCGATCATTTCAACACTCTGTTGAGGGATCCACCCTACCGATTGGTTTTTCAATTTTACTTTAAACCACGCATCGATTTTATCTAATACGATAACCGTATTACCCGGATAGAGATTGTTGATATCATCGCTACGATCATCGGGGCCATCCTTGATGGATGTTTCCGTCATGACGACAGCGGATTGATTGTTTTTATAGTTTGCATTTGAATTGGCAGCGAGGAATGTGATGAGGAAGATTGGCAAGATGATCAATGTGCTGTAGATACTTTTGCGTTTGACACTGAGGTCTTCTTTCAAAAAATATCTTGAGACAAAAAATGCCATCGCGCCCATCAGCAACACCTGCAAGATTGCCCAGATATCTGTAGATAAAAAATTACTAAACCCTCTCCACCATCGTACCAAAACAAATGGTGGCACTTCTAGGATTTCTGAATCCAACTGGTTGTTGGTTATTTCTAAATTTTCAAGAATATCCTTATTGTTGGGAGATATTTTTAATCCTCGTTCGTATGATAATATCGCTTGCGCAAATTTTGCTTCCTGGTAATAAGCATTGCCTAGATTTAAGAACAACTCTGGAGATTTTAAACCTTGAACAGCGATCGATTCATATAGTTCGATGGCTTGATCATAGGACTTGTTGATATAGGCATCGTTGGCGTCCTGAAAAGTTTTGGTTGCGTCTTGTGCCATCAGCGAAACGTAAAACAAACACAATATTGCTATCAAATAATTTTTCATTTCTTACCTCTTGGTTTCCTTGCTTTTAAACTTATTTAATTTCCCTTACCGGACTTCGCTCCTTTACCACTTTTATCACCACCTGATTTTGACCCTTTGCCTTTTGCATTTTGTTCTACTTCTCCTTTTGGTAATTTAGGTGTTTCGGGGGCATCAGGATTTAGCTCTGCTTGTACGGGAGTGCTAATTTCTACAATTTCTTTTTCTTTTAAAAGATCTTCCAAAGAATTTGGTTTCAATGATAGATTCCAGTTAAAATTTTGGAGAAACAATTGGTCTTGACTTAGTTTTTGGACAGGCGTCAGCACTGAGGTGGGTTGTTGATAAAACTTGATATCAGACATTTCTCCATCATCAAAGAAAAAGGTCATCCTGTTACAGAGTGTATGATTGAGTCCTATAAAGGCATCTTCATCATCCATGATATAATAGTTGGACTCCGCGTTTTGCTTCATCTCCATGAAAGAGATTGCTCCACTATCAATGCTGGCTTCGATGAACTTGGCCTTCAATTGATTGAAATAGTCTCCATCTATCAATTCGATGATCATTCCATCCCCGTTCAAAAAAACGGTCTCGATGCCTTCCTCTGCCAATCTGATCTTAATGGTATCTGCGGTAAACTGCATGCTATCAGACCACATGATTGGGTTGTCGTACAAGGTAAAAAGAGAATCCTTGGAATCGTAATACATAGAATCAGAGACTGCTTGAAATTCTTCACTTAATATTCTGACATCATAATATGCTTTGAACACATTGATTGTATCCAAAGTGAGAAATACATTGGCCGTATCCAAGATACTATCGATGCGTTCTTGCACATGTAAGGTATCACCACTCAAAAACAAAGAATCGCCATCTATGAATCGCAACATATACGGACGCGATTCTCCTGAAGCGACATAGGATTTGTCTTCGTTGTCGACCTCAAGGAGGTCGGAAAAAACTGAGACGCTGTCTTTTTTACTGACAAAAACCACATCTTCTTTGATGATTGCTTTTCCAGTTTTATCATCAAAATCAAAAGTAGCGGCATTGATAGAAGTGTCTTCAGAATCCAATATTGCGTTTCCAACTATACTTACTTCCTCCGTGTCTTCATTGTATTTTATTTCGGCTCCTGTTGCTGTAGACTCTCCATCAAAAAATACTGCATTGCCTATCAAATGAATATCCTTGGTCTGTTCATCATAAATCATCTTATCTGCTGAAGCATTTTTTTCTGAATCCTTGTACTTGGCATTGCCTGTCAAGGTTATTTCACCGGTAGATTCATTGTATCGAATCTGGTTGGCACTTGCTTCTTGATCCTCTTCCACAAAATTGGCATTCTGTTCAAACAGTGCTTGCCCATTTTGTATATCATAGTATCCAGACTCACAATAAATTTTTCGTTCGTCTTGCATGATATTGGTGGGACCTACAAAGATGGCCTTGTCAATATCTGTATTGTAGAGCAGACTGTCTGCTGTCAAATTAAATTCTTCATCAATAACAATGACTTCTCCTACAAAGGTTGCCAAGGCAGCATTTACATCATACTTTCCTCGCAAACTACTGAGCTTGGTTCGCTCGTTGACCAAGAGTGCCGTGTCTGGATAGACGGCAATTTTGGTATCGGTATAATAGTCTAGTTTTTCAGTAAACAATTGTTGTTTGCCATTCTCTAATACTACATTATAAAAGAGTTGAGCACGTCCTTCATTTGTATCATAATAGAGTGAATCAGAAAACAGTCGAATGGTGTCTTCTTGAATGATGATTACGTCTCCGGTCGCAGTCAGATAATTTTGTGAAAGGATGGCTGTATCACTAAACATAAAAACACTATCCTGGGTCATTCTTACATTCCCTTTGTAATGTTCTTCCGGAGGATCAAGATCACCCCTGAATTCATAGAAATCGGAATTCGAAATTTTCATTGAACTATCGCCCTGCTCCGTGGTGTCTTGTTCGACCGGATCAATTTCCTTGATTTGTTTGACTTGTCCGTAGCTTATTGACTGAGCCAGGAAAAAGCAGGAAAACAATATGTATTTCAGTGTTTTATGCATGTACTTATTAACGGAGAACAAAGTTAAACCTTATTCACTATCATGTGTGTTAACTTTTCTGCAACTTTTGAACCAATAGCAACGCCCATTCCACCCAGTCTAAAGGCGGCAAAGCAGTGATTGTTGATCTTTTTGATGTGTGGAACCTTGGAATCGCCTACTGCGATGATGCCTGACCACTCTTGCTCGTAATGAACATCTTTTCCTGGAAGAATCTTTTCAGCTACCAATGATCTCAGATGTTGCTTGATTTTATCGTTGGCTCCAAAGGCTTCTGTGGTCTCGGTGATGGGGTCTAGATTTCTAGCACCACCGATCAATAGTCTGTTACCTATGTTTCTAAAATACACATATCCTTTGTCAAAATGAAAGGTTCCTTTTGGTTGTAGGCCTTCGATGGGTGTGGAAACCATGACTTGGTTTCTGGCAGCCCGCACATTAAAATCTGGAAAGAATTTCTTGCTAAATGCATTGGTACAAAAAACAGCATTTTTAGTTTCTACCTTGGTTCCATTTTCTAAGTTGAGAACGGCTCCTTCATCTTCTATTTCATAGTTAGAAATATTCGCTCCGAATAAAATTGTTGTTCCTTCTTGACGAATCCTTTTGTGCAGATGAAATAACATTTTGACAGGATTCAATTGACCTTCGTATTGGTTGAAGATCATCTGTTTTCCAAACTGCAAATCAAATTTTGAAGGCATTAAAGAAAAACAGTTTTGCAGACCGCTGGCTTCTTCTACCAAGCGGTTGTAATTTTGAATTTGCTCCGTATAAATATTTGCGGAAGCGTCATCAAAAACTTCATACCCGCCCCACTCCTTATAATCCATCACTTCCGCTGGAACCAAACTTTTCAATAAGTTCAATCCATCGATTCTCAACTTGATCAAATCACGAATTTCATCTTGCGACATGTGCTCGTGATCATCCAAAATTTCACTTACAGAACCAAAGCATGCAAAACCTGCATTTTTGGTACTGGCTCCCTGGGGCAAACTACCGCGCTCAAGAATAAGGATCTTGGCTTCAGGAAATTGTTCCCTTAAAAAAATAGCCGTGCACGATCCTACGATTCCAGCACCTACGATACAATAGTCGATGTCTTTAAATACTTCCTGATATTCCCAATGACTTAAACTCAATGGGTGCTCGCTTTTTTTGTAAGGACCAAAGTTGTGAGAAGAAGCAATCCAAGGAAAGTGAGTAAACCATTGATTACAACAATCAAAAATCCAAACTTCAACCCTCCGAACAAAACTTCTGAATTGGAATTGATGAAGTAGGTTAAAATAGGTGCAGCAATACACACGAGTGGAACCCACGCATCGGGTAATTTGTTTTTGGTAAACATGCCATAACAGAACAATCCAAGAATGGGTCCGTAGGTATAACCAGCGGCGGTAAACAAACCTTTGATGACTGCTTCATTGTTGATCGCTTCAAACAAAATAATGACAGCAAATAAAACAATGGAAAAGCCGATGTGAACCGCGAGTCTTTTTTTCTTTTTCACTTCCTCTGACTCGGTACTTTTTTCAAAGCCCAATATATCGACACAGAAAGAAGTAGTCAATGAGGTCAATGCAGAATCGGCACTAGAATATGCTGCGGCCATGATTCCGATGATAAAACTAATAGCGACAAGCGGACCTAGGTGCTGAATTGCCAGTAGCGGATACAATTGATCGGTTTTGGCAGGGATTTCTACGCCTTGGTTGTTGGCATAAACGTACAACATGGCACCCATGGCAAGAATTAATATGTTGGCAAAGACGAGGATGACACTGAATAGGTAAATGTTTTTCTGTGCTTCTCCCAATGTTCTGCAGGTTAGGTTTTTTTGCATCATGTCTTGATCCAAACCAGTCATTACGATGGCAATAAATGCCCCGCTGATAAATTGCTTGTAAAAGTTATTGGGATCAGACCAGCCTTCTTCAAAGTAGAACCACTTGCCGAGGCCTGCATCATTGATCGTTGCTGGTACTTCGGAAAGACTTATGCCCAATGCATTGGAAATACCAAGAATGGTTAAGAAAACAGCCGTCAACATACTGACTGTCTGAATAACATCCGTGACAACGATGGTTTTAATCCCGCCTCTAAAAGTATATACCCAGATTAAGACGATGGTAATCAAGACAATGAGCCAAAATGGAATCGGAAGGATGTCTTTGAATATAATTTCAAAAACCAGGGCCACTAGAAACAATCTGAATGATGCTCCTATAATTCGCGAAAGCATAAAAAACAGCGCGCCCGTTGTATGACTTACCTGTCCAAAACGTTCACCAAGGTATTCATAGATACTGGTGAGGTTGTGTTTGTAATACAGTGGTAATAATATGTGAGCGATGACAGCATAACCCACCAAAAACCCAAGAACCATCTGCATCCACGAAAAGGCTTGGTTGACTCCACCCGCTCCTACGACTCCTGGAATCGAAATGAAGGAGACCCCACTCAATGATGCACCAATCATACCAATGGCAACGAGTACCCAAGAGGATTGTCTTTTGCCGGTAAAAAAAACGGCGCTATCGGACTTGCCTGCAGTAAAATGCGAAATTCCAATCAGCAAGGCAAAGTAGCCAACAATAACGAGGATAAGTATAGTAGGAGAAATCATACTACGAAGATAAAATTATGCGCTTAATTCACGACAATAATTCACAATCTCAAGATATACTTCTTTCCAACCGCCCCATCCTTCTGCTTCATAAAATGAACTATTGTGCCACAAAAGACTGAATGGCGCATCCACTTCCTTGCATTGATTGATGAGTTTTTTCACTTGTGTGATGGCTTGGTCTGGCTGTAATTGCAAGTATTTTTTAAGCGTGACATCCATGGCAAGCAAAGGGTGAATCATAAGTTCTGTTGCTTGATTTTTGTTGAGGTCAAACCAATAAAAAGGATTGCTTGTTCCGGCACGGAATCCGATGGCATCGTGATAACCCAGACTGTGATCGTGCTGAATGCCTTGTTTAATCAATTGACGATACGTTTCTGGAAAATTTAATTGAAGGAAGTGCTGTCGGGAATGCAATATCTTCTTGTTCATGACTGACTCCAAGGTTTGTTTTTCTTTTGCCAAAACTGAATCTGCATTTCTAGAAGAAACACTTGGATGCAATCCAATGGTTGCTTGTGTGTCAAGTAGATGGAGTTGGTCTTTTATTTCATTTTGGGTGATGTCAAGTGCGTTGTCAATTTTATCATAATTGCCTACGAGTATGAAATAAAACGATGTAAAATCTTTGGACTGAGATTGTAGAAAGTCGAATGAATCGTATGGGTCATCTCCTTTGGTCAAACTGTTTTTTCTATCCTTCAGGTTGTTGACATTTGCTTTAAGCGTGGAAGAAACAAAACCTCCGATTGTACGCTTCAGTGATTTGTTTTTGAAGGCATAAAACTGATCGATGTCGACGGTATGAATGCATGTAAAAGTGCTTCGTCGAGTGAGGTTGATGTTTAATTTTTCTCGTATCGCTTCCGCAAATTTTAATACTTGGATGTCCACCAATGGTTTTGAAATCTGGTCACCAAAATGGCTTTTTGCAGAGGTGAATCGATGGAAGGAATCGTCTGATTGAAAATCGTATTCTTCTGCTCTTGAAAGGAAGTAAAATACAAAGGAAAAAATATCGAAAGCAGGTGAATCTGGATTGATCGCTTCTGGGTCAGGCAAAATGTCTGTGCTTGACAAATAGGAAGATGCAGGTATGGACAAATTATTGATATCCGAGGAAGAGTTGTTGTAGCTAATACAAGGAAGATTTTGATGCGAATCGGGATTCAAATCGAAGCCGCAATCAAAAAAATGATTAAAAATAAAATCAAGCGTGTAAGCCAATCGAGGGCTATCAATGCTGCTTTTTATGGTTATTTTGCTACTTATCACTGTTTCCAAAGGTACATAAACGCTTTTATCGGACTACTTAGCTCCTAATAACTTGAAAATCTTTTGATTTCAAACCATTTATGGGCTAAATTCGTTAATAATCTATGATGAAATTTATTTCGACCATATTATTGATATTCATGGCATTTCAGATGAATGCTCAGAGAATTCTTCAGCCGAAGCTGGTGGAGCTCGACTTGAAAGGTGTGGTATATAAATATGAGTGGTCATTGGATTTCAAATTGCATGAAAATGGATGGGCATTTGCTTACAACACGGGTGAAGTATTGACGTATAAAAAGACCAAGTATTATAGCTTGGAGCTGGGTGTACTTAAGGACATCAGAGAGCGTAAGCAAAATAAAAATTACAGTTTCACTCCGGTGGGTGGCTCGAG
>CALFDU010000055.1 GCA_937950315.1 uncultured Saprospiraceae bacterium
CGTACCAATCTTGCTACTTCAATCCACATTGTCAATCCTACAGCAATAAATATAACAGTGATACTTCGACCAAAACCTATCACGATAGCAAATACCAAAAGAACGGTAGGGACAGACCAAAAACTATTAATTAAAAACATAATGATCTTATCTATAGTTCCGCCAAAGTAACCAGCCATCAACCCTAATAAAATACCTAAAATAATAGAAATCGTAACTGAAATTAATCCTACAACAAATGATATACGCAATCCAAGTACTACCCTACTAAACAAATCACGTCCATATTTATCGGTACCAAACCAAAAAGTAATTTCTTTACTTAAAGACGCTAACGATTCTCCATCTTCTAAAGGAAAATAAATTTCACTACCGGAAATATTTTGCAACTTTAAAATATCACCTTCTTGTTCTTGGACAGACAGATAAGGAATCACCATTCTAGATTCAGAAGAACCTAAAAATATTCTCGACAATAAAGATTGATTTGTTTGAGTAAATTTTTTCCTGATTAAAAGTTGTGCTTTATATCCTGGTTCTTTTAATGCCAACTCAGGAATATGTGTATTTGCATTTTGTGTATTATCTGGTATAATCAAATAAGCGAAAATAGCTAGGAGTAAATTTATAGCTAGCCAACTTATCGAAAAGACAAAACTAGGTTTACTTAATATATTTTTTAACAGCGTCAAATATTATTTAAGTTTGTCGTTATTGTGATGACGATCTTTGTCTCTTGTGGTTTTCTTTTCAAGATTTTTATGAATTGCTTTTTCAAGATCAATATCCATTTGATTTGCTAGACATATCAGTACAAACATAACATCTGCTATTTCATCTGATATTTGATTCTTTATTTCAACATCAGATTTTTCATTTTTAAATGATTGCTCACCATACTTTCTCGACATCAACTTGGCCAGTTCACCAACCTCTTCTGTCAAAATCACCATGTTGGTTAATTCATTAAAATACCTTACCCCATATTTCTTAATCCATTGATCAATGCTGGATTGTGCTTCGCTAATTTTCATTCGCGTATTTTAGTATCAATAATTATCGTTACTGGCCCATCATTGAGTAAATCTAACTTCATATCAGCACCAAAAGAACCTGTCTGGACGTTCAATCCACTTTTTTCCTTGGTATATTTAATGAAGCTATCATATAATGGAATAGCAATATCGGGTTTGGCCGCTTTAATAAAACTAGGCCTATTTCCTTTTTTAGTGCTTCCATACAAAGTAAACTGACTTACTATCATTAAACTAGCACTATTATCCATGACGGAATAGTTCATTTTGCCTTCCGCATCACCGAATATCCTCATATTAATAATCTTATTGACCAACCATTCTATATCCTCCATCGTATCAGTATCCATAATCCCTAATAAAATTAGAATACCAGTATCTATTCTGGAGTATATTTGATTCTCTATGGTAACACTTGCATGTTTAACACGTTGTAAAACTGCTCTCATTGGTTATTATAAAATTGTGGAAAAACAATAGTTATAAACGTTTGTATTTAAATATTCTGAAAGATTAAAAAATTAAGTGGAAAATAGATTTTTTCTAATTAGTTATAAACAAAAATTGGCCGTTTATCAACAGACTGTTTATAAACATTGAATAATCCACAGTTTAAAAATTTATCAACATATATAATGATAATCGATTCAAAAATTAATCAATTCATATTGATAAGCTGTTATTAAAATATGGAAAACATATTATTAGGAAGATTTAAACTTATCAACAGTAGTAATAGTTATAATGATATTTTAATTAAATATTATTTATAAATAATAAGGGAGAAGATAATTGTGGAAAGCTTAGTTTGAAAACATTTACATTCGCATATCAATTTGAAATATGAAAAGCAAAATATTTTATAGTCTCACCTGGGTTACTCTGATTTCAATCTATTTGGTAATTCTGGCTGGATCTGTTGTTAGAACCACTGGATCTGGAATGGGTTGCCCTGATTGGCCAAAATGTTTTGGTCAATGGATACCACCTACCGATGTGTCTGAGCTTCCATCAGATTATAAAGAAATTTTCCTTACAAAGCGATTAAACAAATTGGAAAAATATAGTTCATTTTTAACTCGCTTGGGTTATGGAGATATTGCCGATAAATTAAATTCAGATCCTCATTTAAGAGAAGAAGAATCTTTTGTAGCCATTAAAACCTGGATAGAATATATCAATAGATTGTTTGGTTTTATGGCAGGTAATTTTCTAATACTAATGACCCTACTTTCTTTACTCTTGTTTAAAAAGGATAAACGACTTTTCATTCTCAGTTTTCTAACGTTAATTCTAACAGGAATACAAGGATGGTTTGGTTCTATTGTAGTGGCTAGTAATCTAACACCATGGACCATTACTTTTCATATGTTTGTGGCTTTATTGATTGTGTATTTGCTTGTGAAGTTGGTAGCAATGCGTAAAGGAAAAAATATAGCAATAAGTCTATCAGAAAGATTAATTATTTTGAGTGCCTTTCTTTTATCGCTTGCGCAAATATATTTTGGAACGCAGGTAAGACAAGAAATTGATGTGGTATCCAAAGAGTTGATTAATAGATCTGAATGGATAGAACATTTAAGTAGTATTTTTGAAATACATCGAAGTTTTGCTATTCTTGTTTTACTAATTAATGGTTATTTGATATATAAATTAAGAGGTAGAATGATGTCAGTAACCAATCTATTGATCCTGGTTTTATTTATTGAAGTAGTTAGTGGGATCATAATGGCCTATTTTTCAGTTCCAAAAGCAGCTCAGCCAACTCATTTATTACTATCTACTATAATGTTTGGCCTTCATGCATATATATTGTGTAGAGTGACTATTTTTGAAAAACAGCAATTGAGTTAAATAATAAATAATGGTTGAAGAAGGAAAGTTTAAGTATTTAGAATCTAATGGAGGTAAGCACACGATTGTATTACTACATGGACTATTAGGTCAACTCAGTAATTTTCAAGGGATAGTAGATTACTATAGTGATAAATATAATATTGTATTTCCTCATTTACCTATTTTAGAAATGCCAGTTAAGGAAGTTGGTATTGGCGCCTTACTGCAATACGTTAGTGAGTTTATTAACTTTAAAGGTTATGAGAAAGTAAGCTTAATTGGTAATTCATTGGGTGGCCATTTGGCTCAATTATATGCTTTAGATAATCCAGAGAAAGTTGAAACTATGACCTTGACAGGCAGTTCGGGTTTGTTTGAAAATGCAATGGGTTCCACGTTTCCAAAGAGAGGTAATTATGAATATATAAAGGAGAAAGTTGAAACAACTTTTTATGATCCTAAGATAGCTCCTAAAGAATTGATTGATGAAATTTTTAAGACAGTCAATGATAGGATGAAAGCAATTCGAATTGTAGCAACTGCTAAATCAGCAGTGCGGCACAACTTGGGGGATAAGCTTCATAATATAAAAACTCCTACTCTATTAGTCTGGGGAAAACAAGACGGAGTAACACCACCTTTTGTTGGTGAAAAGTTTAATGATCTTTTGATCAATTCCGAATTACATTTTATTGATAAATGTGGTCATGCTCCGATGATGGAACATCCAGAAGAATTCAATAAGATTCTTGGTCAGTTTCTAACCAAGAATCTTATTGAATAATTTTTAAGGTCTTTCTACTTTTTTCTTATTTGCTTTTTGCATTTCGTTTGGTCTAGAAGATTGAGTTCTTTCAAAGACTTCAAACTTATCCGCTTCATTCTTAGGAGGGAAATGATTATTACTTGTGTCTGTGTCTGCAGTTTCTAAGAATGGATCTAATGCTATTGTAGCTACTTCTTTTTCAAGAGCGAATACCTTCGATACGTTAGTGTTTTGTAACTTCCATATTTCGGCTGGAATTCTAACAACTTCCGTTGTTCCATCTGTATAAGTAAACTCCAAAATTACAGGCATTACCAATCCTCCTTTGTTAGAAAAGTTTATCTGGTAGTAATTCAAGTCATCGGTTAGGACAGCTTTTTCGTTTTCACTAAGACTGTTGATGTATTCATCATATTCACTTTCATCCATTTGACTTTCTTTGAATGGATCGTATGTAGAATAGAAATCTATCAAGGTTGGATCTTTTTCGTCATACGTTTTTTCAATTTCTTCTTTATTTCTTATGTATGAAATTCCTTTGTCTCTATCTGTAGGTCTAGCATTGTCTTTTGGATCCTTAGAATTTACTTTAAAGTATTTCACATCATCGATAGAAATATCTACGTGATCGTTTGTATAGAACCACCCTCTCCAGAACCAATCAAGATCTACACTAGAGGCATCTTCCATCGTTCTAAAAAAGTCACTAGGTGTAGGGTGCTTAAACATCCATCTGTTAGCATACTCTTTAAATGCGTAATCAAATAATTCTCTACCCATTACAGTCTCTCTTAAAATATTAAGCGCTGTTGCTGGTTTGCCATAAGCATTATTTCCAAACTGATGAATGGATTCAGAGTTTGTCATGATCGGTGAAATTTTGGATTTGTCACCTCCCATGTAAGGAACAATATTTTGTGCAGGTCCTCTTCTATGCGGATAATTTCTTTCCCATTGTACTTCTGTTAAGTATTGTAAGAAAGTAGTAAGTCCTTCATCCATCCAAGTCCATTGTCTCTCATCTGAGTTTACAATCATTGGAAAATAATTATGTCCTACTTCATGAATGATAACGGATATCATACCATACTTGGTACGCTTAGAATAAGTACCATCTTCTTCACATCTACCAAAGTTGAAACAGATCATTGGATATTCCATTCCTATTCTTGCAGCGTTGATTGACCAAGCGACTGGATATGGATAATCAAAAGTATAATGGGAAAACCATTTTACTGTATGAGCTACAGCTTTGGTAGAATACTTTTCCCATAAAGGATTTCCTTCTTTAGGATACATTGACATAGCCATAACATCATCTCCAGTTTCTTGTTTTACTGCCATAGCATCCCAAATGAACTTTCTTGAAGAAGCAAATGCAAAGTCACGTACATTTTCCGCATGGAAGATCCATGTTTTATTTCTATCAGATTTAGAGGTTTCTCTTTTCTCCGCTTCTTTTTGTGATGCAATTATAACTGGTTGTTCATATTCCTTTCTGGCTTTCTTTAACCTATTTAATTGTTCAGAAGTAAGTACATCTTTTTCATTTTGAAGAATACCTGTACTTGCAACCAAGTGATCAGATGGAACAGTGATACTAACTTCGTAATCTCCAAAAGTTAGTGTGAATTCACCATTACCTAAAAACTGTTTGTTTTGCCATCCATATACATCATTGTACATACACATCCTTGGATAGAATTGTGCAATGGTATATAAGTAGTTGTCATTTTCTTCAAAGTGTTCGTAACCAGATCTTCCACCGATTTGCATTCTATCATTAATGTTATACCACCATTTAATATTGAAGGAATAGGATCCTCCAGGTTGGATTGCTGTCGGAATATCAACACGCATCATTGTGTTGTTGATGGTATATTTTAAATCTTTTCCGTCGGTACCTTTTACATGTTCTATTTTAAAACCACCATCAAAGTTTGGAGATATTCTACTGAGACTTCTCATATCCATTTCTTCTCCAACCTTATTGGTTCTTATTTTATGACTATCAGATTCTTGCGCTCTAACATTTTGATCAAGTTGAACCCATAGGTATTTTAGAACATCAGGTGAATTGTTGTGATAGGTTATTGTTTCTTCACCATCAATTCTTTGAGTTTCATCATTTAAAACTAGATCTATTTTATAATCAGCTTCTTGTTGCCAATATTCATGACCTGGCGCTCCTGAAGCAGACCTATATGAATTGGGAGTAGGAAGATCTTGGCTAAGTTGTTTAAACTTATTTTGATTGGTGTTTTCTTGAGCAAACATCAATTGTGTACCAAGAAGTAAAAGAAAGAGAATCTTTTTCATGTAGTGTTTATTTTTTTGCTGTGCTAATATAACTAGGATAGTTGAATAGATTGATTCATTAGTGGGTGACTTATGATATCAACTATCTATTTTATTGTACAAGTATTTATTATGACCATAGTCATAGAGGAATTAGTTATACATTCTGGATTACTTTTCTTAGTTAGTATTAGGTAATGGTTCTAAATAACTAACAACAAGTTTTTCTAATTACTGTATTATGTTTCACGTGAAACATGAATGTATTTCTATTGAGCTTCCAATAGTCTTTATGTTTCACGTGAAACATGAATTACTAGATTAACCTAGGAGATGTGCTTTAAAAGAATCGAAACTACTATCTAATCTTGTACTAAGCTTTTGTTTATTGAGTATTTCTTTGATCGCTGTAGGTATTGAAATTGAAGATTCAATAGCATTTTCTACGTCATCTTTAAATTTACATGGGTGTGCTGTTTCAAAAAATATTACTTCATGATCTTTATTACTTTGTAAGTAGTCTTCAGAAGCTAAATATCCTATAGCTCCGTGTGGATCCATGATGTAAGAGGTTTCATCAAAAACATTTTTCATTTTCCTTTTAATGTCCTCATCATTGTACCAATATCCCACAATGTGATTTTTCATTTCCTCAACATTAGGATATAGTTGTTGCATCCTAGTAAAATTAGAAGGACTTCCAACATCCATAGCATTGGCAATGGTTTGTTTTGAAACAACGGGTGTATAAACACCAGTATTTAAATACTCTGGAATAACATTGTTTATATTGGTTGCTGCAATAAATTTTTGAACAGGCAAACCCATTTTCTTTGCAAGCAAGCCGGCAGTTAGATTTCCAAAATTTCCACTTGGAATACAAAATGATAATGGATTATTAGATTGTCTTTGTTTGAATGCTTCAAAATAATAGAAAGATTGAGGGATTAATCTTGCAATGTTTATAGAATTGGCAGAGGATAAATTATACTTCTTATTTAAGTCCTCATCTAGAAAAGCAGTTTTTACAATCCTTTGGCAATCATCGAAGTTTCCATCAATCTCACAAGCAGAAATATTTTTACCCAATGTGGTCAATTGTTTTTCTTGTATTTCACTGACTTTGCCAGAAGGGTAGAGTATGATTACATTGATTCCAGGAGTATCATAAAAACCAGCAGCAACAGCACCACCAGTATCTCCACTTGTTGCAACCAATATCGTTAGTTCATTATTTTCATTTCTTGTAAAATAAGACATTAGTTGGGCCATGAATCTTGCACCAAAATCTTTGAATGCCAAACTAGGCCCATGAAAAAGCTCAAGTGTAGAAATGTTGTTAGTGATTGGTACAACGGGAGCAGGGAAGTTTATGGCCTTAGTAACTATTTGCATTAAGTCAGAAGGAGCAATCTCATCATCAAAAAGATTACTGCATACTTCAAAAGCTATTTCTGGTAAACTATATTGATTCAGGTTTTTTAAAAAACCATTTGAAAGGGAAGGGATAACCATAGGCATATATAAGCCTTTATCAACAGCTAATGATTTTAATACAGCTTCTTTAAGTCCTACTTGGTTTTCTTTATTGTTGGTACTATATAGCTTCATGCTTTATAATTTTACTGCACCTTCTCCATTGATAAGAGAGATGTAGGCTTGTGATTCTATTTTATTTTGTTTTAGATGCTTCACCAAAGATGCTGCTACGTTTTCTGCAACCAAGCTATTTTGACACAATGCAAAAAGAGAAGGTCCAGCACCACTGATTGAAAAACCTAATGCTTTTTCTTTCAACGCTATTTCTTTTAAGTCATAGAAATGAGGAATCAATTTAGCTCTTTGAGGTTCAATTATTACATCATTTAAAGATCTTTGTAGGAGTTCAAAATCAGAACGGTATAAGCTTGCTACAAATGCAGCGATATTTCCTGTTTGTTCTATCATCTGATTGAGGCTTATTGTATCAGATAAAACACTACGAGATTCAGCTGTAAGGATTGAAATATTGGGATGTACAACTACAGCATAAATACCATAAGGAGAAGGTAGTTTTATGACATCGTGTTCTTCATTGTTTCTAATTAAAACAATTCCTCCTAATAATGAGGGAGCAACATTGTCAGCATGGTATGCTCCATCTGCTGCTTCTTCACCTTTCATTACAAAAGGCAATAATTCTCTTTTGGATAAAGGACATCCAAAATATTCATTGACTGCAAATGCACCAGCTACAGCACTCGCTGCACTTGAACCCATACCACTAGCAAACGGCATCTTTTTGTAGATCTCTAATTCGATTGGTTCTTCTGTTTTACCTAGGTGCTCGAGCAATGCTTGTGCAGATACACCTGCTGTATTTTTATTTATGTCCTTAGGCAATTTGTTCTCAGCACCATGTATGGCTCTGATTTTTAAACCTGGTTCTTTGCCTGGGTATATTTTAATTTCATCACCTGGTCCATTGATGGCAAACCCTAAAATGTCGTATCCTACTGCTACGTTGGCAACAGTGGCAGGGGCAAATACTTTTAATCCAACAAAACCGCTCATAAATCTCTGATAATCAAATTGTTAGTAATCAAAACTTTCTATAGCAATTTGCATAATTTCCGAGAAAACACCTGCGGCCGTCACGTTAGCTCCAGCTCCTGGTCCCGAGACTACTAGAGGCGAATCGGTATACCTTGAGGTATTGAATGAAATCATATTGTCGCTATTAGATAAATTATAAAATGGACTTGAGCTGTCTACCGAATTTAATTCAATTTTGGCTTTACCATTTTCAAATGAGGCAATGTACCTCAATCTTTCATTTTTACTTTCTGCTTCTTTAATCAACTTAACAAAATGATCATCATGTTTTATCAAGGACTCAAAAAACAAATCTACTGATTCTTGATCTATACAATCTTGTGGAAGAATTGCTTTTAGATCTACTTCTGATTGATCAATATTGTATCCAGACTCTCTTGCTAAGATTGTTATTTTCCTTCTTACATCTGAGCCACTCAAATCATCTCTTGGGTCAGGTTCGGTATACCCTAATTTTTGTGCTTCTTTTACAATATCATGAAAACTAGAATCACTTGAAAAGTTATTGAAAATGTATGATAGAGAACCACTTAAAACTGCCTCAATTTTGGTTATGCTATCGCCACTGTTTCTAAGACTTTTTATAGTAGAAATTATTGGTAACCCAGCACCTACATTTGTTTCGATTAAGAACTTGGTATTCTTCTTTTTTGCAAGATCTTTTAGTTCTTTATAAAATTCAAATTTGGCCGAACTAGCCACTTTATTTGGAGTAGAAATAGAGATACTACTTTCTAAAATTTTCTTATAAAAATCAGGAATTGTTTTGGAGGCAGTATTGTCTACAAAAATTGAATTAGATAAATTCAACTTAATCATTTTGTCTACAAAATTTTCGGGATTGGCAAGTTCTTCACTTTCAGACAAATTTTGTTCCCAATTTTCCAAGTCAATTCCAAAAGGATCGAAATGCATTTTTCGACTGTTTGAAATTCCAATTAGTTTTAAATCAATACCCTTCGACTCAAGAATATTAGCTTTAAATTCTTTTAGTTGTTGAATGAGAGTTCCACCAATTAATCCAGTCCCAACAATAAATAAGTTGAGTGTTTTGATTGTGTTGTGGAAGAAAGTATCATGTATTAAGTTAAGTGCTTTTTCTTCGTCACTAGATTTGATCGCAAAAGATATATTTAGTTCTGAAGACCCTTGCGCGATGGCTTCGATATTGACTCCATTTCTTCCTAAAGTTGAAAATAATTTTCCAGCAATTCCAGGTTGATTTTTCATTGCTTCCCCAACAGCTGCAATAATGCAAATGTCTTTTTCAATTTCGACTTCCCCAATGTCTTTGTTTTCTATTTCTTTTTGAAATTCATCTTTCAGAATTTCTTTAGCAATCTTAGATTTTTCTTCTTTGATAGCAACACATATTGAATGTTCTGATGAGGCCTGGGTAATTAGAATTACATTGATATTATTGACAGCCAAACTACTAAACATTCTTGAAGCCACACCAGGTACTCCCTGCATTCCTGATCCAGACAAAGTCAGAAGTACCAATCCGCCGGAAGAAGATAAACCCTTTATAGCATCTTTGGATTCAGTTATTTTATTGCTGATCAATGTTCCAGCCGAATCAGGGTTAAATGTGTTTTTTATATAGGTTGGAATTCCTTTGTCGTTTACTGGAAGTATGGTGGGAGGATAGATAACTTTTGCTCCAAAATGTGACATCTCCATAGCTTCAACATAACTCATTTCATCAATGGTGTATGCTGTTTTCACAAGTTTTGGATTGGTTGTGAGAACACCATCAACGTCTGTCCATATTTCTAAAGCTTCCGCATCAAGTGCTGCAGCAAATAATGCTGCAGTATAATCCGAACCACCCCTTCCAAGTGTGGTTGTTCTGCCATGTTGATCTGACGCAATGAAACCGGTAATCAGTTTTGTTTTTCCAGTATGTTTTCCGACCTGTTCAACAATATTTTTATAACTATCTTCTATGTAAACTCTTGCGGATCTAAATTCACTATTGGTTTTTATAATTTCTCTTGCATCAAGAAATACACTATTCACTCCTTGTGCATTGAAATAATGACTGATAGAAAGATTACTAAGTCTTTCACCAAAGCTCATTACATAATCGTAAGACCTATCAGATGCTTCTTTTAATAAAAATACTCCTCTGAGAATATTGGTTAGTTTCAAAAATAGAATGTCTATTTGCGCAAGCAGATTCACCTTACTCTCGCCGTCCATTAATTCTTCTGCACTATCATAATGACGTTGCTTACAAGTTTCTATTATTTCTAAATATTTTTCATTTCCTCTTGAGGCAGTATCGATCATACTTATGAGTTGATCTGTAGTTCCACCAAAGGCGGAACAAACAATGCATAGCTCCTGGCCAGATTGTATTCTAGGTTTTACAATCGATAGAATGTTCTTTATTCTTTCTGGTTTACCGACAGATGAACCACCAAATTTTAAAACAATCATTATTTTGCTTTTATCAAATTACCAATCAAGGGTAGTAGCAGGTAAATAAAGCATAAATCGAGCCACACACATTATAGGATAATGTAATGTAACTTAAGAGCATAAAAAAAGGCCCTTTGGTGTATCAAAGAGCCTTTAAAATATATTATTTCTTCGTTAGAAGTTAAATTCAATTCCTTGAGCTAAAGGTACATCATCACTATAATTGATGGTATTGGTTTGTCGTCTCATATAGGCTTTCCATGAATCAGAGCCAGATTCTCTTCCTCCACCAGTTTCTTTCTCTCCACCAAAAGCACCGCCGATTTCCGCACCAGATGTTCCAATGTTTACATTTGCAATACCACAATCAGACCCTCCTGCAGCCAAGAAAAGTTCAGCATCCTTTAGATTATTGGTCATAATTGCAGATGAAAGTCCTTGTGGAACATCATTCTGGATAGCGATGGCATTGTGTAGATCGCCACTATATTTGATTAAATATAGAAGTGGAGCGAATGTTTCATGTTGGACTATGGCTAAGTCATTGGTTACTTCAGCGATTGAAGGACTTACATAGCAGCCACTTGAATATTCATCGCCACTTAACTGTTTACCTTCTACCACAAAATTTCCTCCTTGTTCTTTAACGGCTTCGATAGACTTAAGATAAGCGTTTACAGAGTCGGTATCGATAAGAGGACCAATGTGATTGTTGGTGTCCAAAGGATTACCAATTTTTAATTGGGTATACGCAGAAGCGATATTTTCTTTTACTGTATCGTAAATACTTTCATGAATGATTAATCTTCTGGTCGAAGTACATCTTTGTCCACATGTTCCTACAGCACCAAATACTGCTCCAGTTAATACTACTTTAAGGTCAGCAGAAGGAGTGATTATGATCGCATTGTTTCCACCTAACTCGAGTAAAGATCTACCTAATCGTGCGGCAACATCTTGTCCTACAGCTCTACCCATTCTTGTACTTCCGGTAGCAGAGATAAGGGGTATTCTTTTATCATTGGTCAACCATTTACCAACCGTTGCATCACCTGTGATAATGCTTGATATGCCTTCTGGCAAATTATTTTCTTTTAGAACGTCGTTAAGGATTTTCTGACAAGCGACACTGCACATAGGAGTTTTTTCACTTGCTTTCCACACGCATACATTTCCACAAACCATTGCTATCATTGAGTTCCAAGCCCAAACTGCTACAGGAAAATTGAAGGCTGAAATGATTCCAACGATACCAATAGGATGCCATTGTTCGTACATTCTATGTTCTGGTCTTTCTGAGTGCATAGAAAGTCCATACAATTGTCTTGATAAGCCTACTGCAAAATCACAGATGTCAATCATCTCTTGAACTTCACCCCATCCTTCTTGTAAGCTCTTGCCCATTTCATATGAAACAAGTCTACCTAGGGCGTCTTTGTGTTTTCTCAGAGCGTCACCATATTGTCTTACAATTTCACCTCTTTTCGGTGCAGGCATTTTTCTCCATTCAATGAAAGCAGATTGTGCTGTTTTGAGGACATCTTGGTATTGGGCTTCTGTTGTTGTGCTTACTTTTCCAATTAATTTTCCATCTACAGGGGAGAAAGAAGAAATGTAGTCTGCAGAACTGTGAGATGAAACACCTGTCCAGGTGCCATTATTATTTTCTTCTAGGTGTAACTCTTTTAAGAAATCTAAATTCATTTGGTTTTATTTAGTATTGGATATAAAAAAACCCTTCGAAAAGGGTTTTTGTTTCTTTATCTACATCACGTTTCCGTCGACATGATTGTATAAATAGATCAAAAGAATGATGAATAGAAATAGGGCGAATAAAAATTTACCTAAGCAGGATCCTTTTCTTCCCCATTTAATGTTGCTTCCTTCACTCATTGTTATTTGTTTTAAATATTTACTGCAAAGAAAGGCTATTTATCATTTTTATTAAAGCAAAAATTGAAATTAAATAGGTGAGCATTGAGGTTTAAGCCAATTCTGCAATTCTTCATCCAAATGTGGACTCAATTTCTCCCAAACTAAGCGATGATAATGGTTTAACCACTCAATTTGTGCATTATTCATCAATTTCTTGTCAATAGGCTTCTTATCAATAGGGTATAAGGTGATTGTTTCAAACTTAAGATAATTGGGAGTATCGGCATTTACTGTTACAACAAGGTTCTCTATTCTGACACCAAAGCCGTCTTTTTTATAATATCCTGGTTCATTTGAGGTAACCATTCCTAACTTTATTTCTGCTTTTCCACGGGCTGAATTTCCTGAATCAAATCCTTGGGGTCCTTCATGAACGTTTAAAAAATGACCTACGCCATGGCCAGTACCATGCGCATAATTCATTCCTTCTTGCCATAAATGCTGACGAGCAAGTAGATCAAGTTGAACACCTTTTGTTCCTTTTGGAAATTGCGCCATAGCCAAATCGATGTGTCCCATGAGAACCAATGTGTATGCTTTTTTTTGTTCTTCATTAGGTTCACCAAAGGAAAAGGTTCTGGTAATATCTGTAGTGCCTTCATAAAACTGTGCCCCTGAATCGCATAGTAGCCAACCGTTACCATTTATTATTTTGGCTGTATCTTTTTTTGCTCTATAATGTATGATTGCTCCGTTACTATTGAAGCCTACAATAGGGGAGAAACTCTTACCAAAGTAATTTTCTTGTTGGGCTCTAAAATGGGTTAATTTTTCACCAAAGTCAAATTCACTTATTCCGTTATGCATATTATTTTCTAACCAATTAAAGGCCATGGAAAGAGCTACACCATCTTTAATCATTGACTTTTTGAAGTTTTCTAGTTCTACATCGTTCTTTTCTGCCTTTAAAATATTCGGTATACTCGGACTATTGATGACCAGTGTTGAATCTATGCAATCATGGTGGTAAGCGTTACAAATTGTGTGGTCAAGAAGAATCGGTTCTTTTAAGTTTTTTAAATCTTCATCTAAAGACTCATATGGCCTAATCGTTATATCTAATTCTCTTAAGTAATCTTTTAGTTGTATGATTTTTATTTCATCAATGTAAAGGTAATTCTTCTCTGAACCAATGAGGAGAAAGCACATTGCAACTGGATTATATTCAATATCTTTCGATCTAATATTTAGCGTCCATGCAATTTCATCTAAGGCTGCAAGTAAGATGTATTTTGCTTTTTTAACAAAGATGTGTTTTCTAATTTCAGTGATTTTGGTTTTTGCAGCTTTGCCAGTAAAAATATCATCTAATTTGAAAGCTTTGGAGTTGGGCAGAGGTGGTTGATTGGTCCAAGCCTCAGCAATAAGGTCTAAGTGAGTGACTAATTTTATGTTGTGTTTATTTAATTGAGATCTTAAAGATATTTCTTGTGCTTTGGAACAGGTTAGGCCATTGATGGCTACTGTATCACCGTCATTAAGGTTGCTGCATAACCATTCAATGTACCCAGGAGAGGTTCTATCAACGATTTTGTGCAGATTAAATGTAGAAATGCTCAATTGTTGTTCAGCTTGAAGAAAATATCTAGAATCTGTCCATAAACCCGCGTGATTATGTGTAACCAATGCAGTTCCGGCGGATCCATCAAATCCTGTTATCCATTCTCGACCTTTCCAGTGGCCAGAAATATATTCACTTTGATGTGGATCGCTAGAAGAAACAATAAGCGCATCTATATGATGTTTTTTTAACAGGGCCCTAACCCCCGTAATACGGGCGTTTATACTCATATTATAATAATTTGTAATATATAACTCATTAATTTGGAACGAACTTTGTATTAAAGAATATTATAATGTAAGTTTGGTATTCCTTAATTAATCCCAAGAACACGAAACCTACAAATTAATATTAGTGTTTAAAAAACATAACTATGTTAAAGCAGAGATTATCGCATAAAATGTTGCAAAAGCTGTCCCCGCAGCAAATTCAGCTTATGAAGCTGTTACAAATTCCGACAGCAACATTGGATCAGAGAATCAAGGAAGAATTAGAGGCGAATCCGGCTCTTGATGAAGGGGAAGATGAAAATGATACATCTGAAATCTACGACCTTGACGAGAATAAAGAAGAAAAAGAGGATACGGAAGAGTTTGAGCTAGATGATTATTTGAATGAATACATAGAAGATGATCCCACACTGTATAGATTAACAAACGAAAAGTTTGTATCTGAAGAAGAGTCTAGAAAAATGCCAATTGCTGTTTCAGATACTTTTCATGAGTACTTGGAGGCACAACTTGGTTTAGAGGATATAGTAGATGAAAGAAGAATGACTATTGCTAAGCAAGTAATAGGAAGTATTGACTTAGATGGTTATTTAAGAAGGGATTCATTTTCAATAATTGATGATCTATTATTTTCACAAAATGTGGTTGCTTCCGAGAAGGAGGTTGATGAGGCAATTGGGATGATACAGACTTTTGATCCACCAGGAATTTGCTCAAGAAATTTACAAGAGAGCTTGATTATTCAATTGGGTCAAAAAGATAAAAATAATGTGGATGCTCTTACAAAAAGAGCTAAACTAAATGCGCAAAAGATTTTGTTGAATCACTTTGATGAATTCACAAAAAAGCATTACAAGAAACTTCAAAAAAATCTCTTTTTATCAGAGTCTGAGTTAAGAGATGCTATCAATGAGATATTGAAGCTAAATCCGAAACCGGCTAGTGGATATGCACAGACTATTTCAAGTACAAATCAATATATCGTTCCTGACTTTATTATAACCAATAGAGATGGTGAACTTGATCTTGTATTGAATAGTAAAAATGCTCCGGACCTCATGATCAATGATAATTATCTTGACATGTTGAAAAGTTTCAAGGTAAATACAAATGGCAGAAGAGCTTCTACAAAAGAAAAAGAGGCTATCATGTTTATCAAGCAAAAAATCGATTCAGCAAAATGGTTTATCGATGCGATTAAGCAGCGACAAGAAACACTTTACAATACGATGTATTCTATCCTACAGTTTCAATATGACTTCTTTAGTACGGGTGATGAAAGAAAGTTGAAACCAATGATATTAAAAGATATAGCAGAGATTACTGCCTTAGATATTTCAACTGTTTCTAGGGTTGCAAATAGTAAGTTTGTTCAGACGGAGTTTGGTACTAAAAGACTAAAGGACTTTTTCTCTGAATCGTTGCAAACGCAGGACGGGCAGGAGGTTTCTACGCTTGAGGTAAAGAATATTCTATCAGATATTATTTCTGGAGAGGATAAGAAAAAGCCATTATCAGACGAGAAACTAAAGGATTTCTTACAACAAAAAGGTTATAATATAGCTAGAAGAACGGTTGCTAAATATAGAGAGCAATTAAATATTCCAGTAGCAAGATTAAGAAAAGAGATATAGATTTTATCTAGATAGTATTCTAATCATTTTCTTTCTTTTCTTGTCAAGAATAGGATAAGGAATTGTAGGATTTGACAATAATTGTATCGCCTCTTTAGGATCATCTGTTCCTATTTTGGATAAGGCTAAATAGTAATTGACAGGTACCTTTTTATAATTCTGAAGTTCTTTATCTTCTAATATATCTTGTGCTTCTTCAAATTTGTTTACAAATAAAAGAGAGACTGCCATGTAAAATTTGTGTTTGGGATTCTGGTCTATTTTCAGCAGTTTTTCAAATTCAATTATGGCATTTTTATAATCTCGTTTATTGTAGAATCCATAGGCATCTACTTTTGATTCTTTATCGGTACTTCTGGTACCGTCAATATCTGTAAAGGGAACAAGATTATCAGCAAGGAGGAAGTCTTTATCATACGATCCACCTTTGTTTATTTGTGTATATAAATAAGCTAGGGCAACTAAGAAAATAATTCCAAAAGCTGCAAACCACTTCCTTCGATTACTGGGTTTGTTGACATTTGCGGAAGCGGGAATAAATTTATTTTCCAAAGCTTTTACTTCAGCCAATTTAGTCTGTAATGCAGATCTTCTAATTCCTTCATTGAGTAAGTTGAATTCATCCTTATAAGTTTGAAAATCTGTATCATTTTTAACTATCTGCATTTCTAATTCAGATAGACTTTCGTTGTTTAAAAGTTTATCAATGATGTTTTGATAAAGCTCCAATTTTTGTTCCTCCTTCATGTTTTCTTTAATTGTTTAACTGTAGAGTTTTCTCAGTCGTTGGATGCATTTAAATTTTTTTGTCTTTGCAGTATCGCTATTTTTGTAATTCATTTCAGTAGCAATTTCTTCTAAAGACATATTCTTAAAATAAAAGTTTTCAAGTAGGGTTTTACAGGGATGACCTAAACTGGCTACAGCAGACATAATCTTTTCTATCAACTCAACATTATCATTGGTAGAATCACCATTTAAAACTTTGGTTAATAGAACATTTTCATCGATTTCTTGGTGCTGGGATTTTTTTATGATTCGGTAATGTTCCAATAATTTGTTTTTACCAATTCTGAATAGATAAGATCCAACATTTTCTAATTCAGTTACTTTTCCCTTTATCACGTTCTCATAAAGAATAACAATTGAAACTTGAAAGATGTCTAGGGCTGTGTCTTCGTCACAATTACTGTTATTTTTTACCCAACCAATAAATGAAGAACGATGCTCAGAATATATATCAGATATTGCTTGATTTTCGTTTTCAACTATGTATTGAGCCCAATTAATAGGTGTTTTCATTAAGAAGTGATGAAATGATCAAAAAGTAACCCGTGAAGTGATAAAAATAACAATAAATTAAATTACGCTAAAAAACTGTCATACTGACAAATAGAAATGAATGGTACAATATATGAACTTATAGAATTGATTAGCTTTGCATTAAATTATAAACTCTCCTAGATGTTTAAAATACTCAAGAAAATATTCGGAACTAAATATGACAGAGATGTCAAAGAATTTAGTCCTATTGTAGGTGTGATAAATGATCATTTTGCCAGCTATAGTTCGCTTACCAATGATCAATTGAGGAATAAATCTTTGGAATTCAAAGCAAGGATTGCGGAATTTCTTAAAGAAATTGATGACGAAATTGCCGAATTAAACAAAAAAGCTGACGAAACGACAGACGTTTTTGCTAAAGAGGATATCTATAATGAAATCGACAAGCTGACGAAGGAAAGAGATACGGAGCTTGAGAAAGTATTGAAAGAGATATTGCCTGAGGCATTTGCTGTTGTAAAAGAAACAGCAAGACGTTTTACCAATAATACTCAAATTGAAGTTTCGGTTACGGATCATGATCGTGAATTGGCTGCAACAAAGAATTATATCAATATAGATGGAGATAAAGCTATCTGGAATAACACGTGGACTGCTGCTGGGGGAGAAATTACGTGGAACATGTTGCATTATGATGTCCAGTTGATTGGTGGAATGGTGCTGCATAGCGGAAAGATTGCAGAGATGCAAACAGGGGAAGGAAAAACATTGGTTGCAACACTTCCTGCATATCTGAATGGATTGAGTGGAAAAGGAGTACATGTAATTACGGTTAACAACTATTTGGCAAAAAGGGATTCAGAGTGGGTAGGTCCTATTTTTGAATTTTTGTACTTGACAGTAGATTGTATAGATAAGTACAAGCCGCATTCAGAAGGAAGAGTGGCTGCATATAAAAAGGATATTGTATACGGTACGAACAATGAGTTTGGTTTTGATTATCTGCGTGATAATATGGTAAGGTCAAATACAGAGAAGGTACAAGGCAAACATCACTATGCGATGATTGATGAGGTAGATTCTGTGTTGGTTGATGACGCAAGAACACCATTGATTATTTCTGGTCCTGTATCTAAGGGAGCTGATGAGCAAGAATACACCATATTGAATCCCAAAGTAGCTCGTTTGGTAAATGAGCAAAAGAAACTAGCTACTGCATATTTGGCGGAAGCTAAAAAACTGTATAAGGAAGGAAATACAGGTCATGAAGAAGGGCAGGGAGGTTTGGCATTATTAAGGGCCTATAAAGCACTTCCAAAAAATAGACCGTTGATTAAATTCTTGAGTGAAGATGGAATCAAGTCATCGATGCAGAAAGCGGAGAATCATTACATGCAAGAGCAGAATAAAAACATGCACTTGGTAACGGAGCCTTTGCTGTTTACCATTGATGAAAAAAATAGAAATGTAGAACTGACAGATAAGGGAAGTGAATTTTTGGCGAAAGGAGAAAATGATGCGAACTTCTTTATTATGCCAGACATCACGGAAGAGATGCAACAGCTTGAAGAAGAAGAAAGCAGTTTAGGTAAAAAATTAACGGAGCAGAGAGAAACATTGATTCAGGATTTTAGCGTCAAGTCAAGAAGATTGCATGCAGTGAGCCAGTTGTTGAAAGCATATACTTTGTTTGAAAACAATGATGAGTATGTTGTTATGGATGGTCAGGTTAAGATCGTCGATGAGCAGACGGGTCGTATGATGGAAGGGAGAAGATATTCTGATGGATTACACCAAGCGATAGAGGCGAAAGAAAATGTAAAAGTAGGGGACATAACTCAAACGTATGCAACCGTTACGTTACAGAATTATTTCAGAATGTATCACAAGCTTTCTGGTATGACAGGTACGGCGGAGACAGAAGCAGGTGAATTGTGGGAGATCTATAAATTGGATGTGGTTGTGATACCGACGAATAGACCAATTGTAAGGAATGACCAAGAAGATTTGGTTTTCAAAACCAATAAGGAAAAGTACAATGCGGTTATAGACCATGTTGTTGATCAAACCAATAGTGGTAGACCGGTATTGTTAGGAACCACATCTGTTGATATTTCTGAAAAGATCAGTAGGATGTTGAACATGAGAGGTATTTCTCATAATGTACTTAATGCAAAACAACATCAGAGAGAGGCAGATATTGTTGCTGAAGCAGGAAGAGCAGGAAAGGTAACGATAGCCACAAACATGGCGGGAAGGGGAACAGATATTAAGATTTCAGAAGAAGTAAAAGCTGCTGGTGGATTGGCGATTGTTGCGACGGAACGACATGATTCAAGGCGTGTTGATAGACAGTTGAGAGGACGTGCGGGGAGACAAGGAGATCCAGGCTCGTCGCAGTTTTTTGTTTCATTGGAAGATAAGTTGATGCGTTTGTTTAATTCTGATAGGATTGCAAGTGTGATGGACAAAATGGGTCACAAAGAAGGAGAGGTTATCCAACATAGTGCAGTTACCAAGTCAATCGAAAGAGCGCAGAAGAAAGTAGAAGAAAATAATTTTGGAATCAGAAAGAGATTGCTTGAATATGATGATGTGATGAACATCCAAAGAGAAGCAATTTATACCAAGAGATCGAATGCTTTGTCTGGAGATAGATTGGCATTGGATTTATACAATATGTTTGATGGATTGACAGAAGTGTTGGTTGGGGATGCAAAAGCATCTGGAAATTATGAATATTTCAGGAATGAGTCATTGAGAACAATTGGTGTAGATCCTAAAGTGGATGAGGCAAGCTTTATGGAGGCAAGTGAACAAGATGTT
The DNA here is from genome assembly GCA_937950315.1 of uncultured Saprospiraceae bacterium. GTDB lineage: Bacteria > Bacteroidota > Bacteroidia > Chitinophagales > Saprospiraceae > JAHDBF01. Next base: position 20,427 of record CALFDU010000055.1, read on the forward strand.
TTGGAAGAATATCAGAAGCAAGTATTTGCTTTGTACGAAGAGAAGATGGATAAGATCAAAGAGTTGTTGATGCCTATTATCACTCAAGTACATGCCAATGAAGGACATAGATATAAGCGAATTTCAATTCCTTATGTTACAGAAGGAGAGAAGCAATTGAATATTTCTGCTGATTTAGAGCAGGCATTGGAAAGTAAAGGGTCTTCGGTAAAGAAAGATATCGAGATGGCAGTTACATTGGCCTTGATTGATGATAACTGGAAAGAGCATTTAAGGTCGATGGATGAATTGAAAGATTCGGTTCAATCGGCTTCCTTTGAGCAAAAAGATCCTTTGGTTATTTATAAGAAAGAGTCTTTCGAATTATTTCAAGAGTTGATATATAAGATGAATGTTGATGTATGTTCATATCTTATGAAGGGTAAATTGATGTTGGCTGCACCTGAAGAAGTAAGAGAGGCGAAAGAAAAAAAGACGGACTTTAGAAAAGTATCAACGAATCAAGAGACTAGAGCGAGAAGAGCAGCGGCGGCAGCAGCGGGAAGACAACAACAGCAAAAACCTGAGACATTTAAAAGACAGGAAACAAAAGTTAAGAGGAATGATCCATGTCCATGTGGAAGTGGAAAGAAGTACAAACAATGTCACGGTAAGTAGTAATTTTATATTTTAAATAAACCCACTATCATGAAAATAGTATTGGCTATTCTATTTAGTTTTTTGATTGTCTTCGGCGTGAAGGCACAAGTAAATATACAAGAAGAGGAGTCTGTGTCGAGGTTTATGAATGATTACGAAAAAATCAACAGAGAGAACCCCACACAGAAGGCTTGGAAAATTCAGATAATTGCTACAAATGATAGAAGGAAAATGGAGGATGCTATATCAAAGTTTTCTAAATATTTTCCAGAGCATGAACCAAACTGGTCACATGAAAATCCTTATTATAAAGTTAAGGTAGGGGCATTTGAAACGAAGGAAGATTTGTATTCTTTCTTGTTGTCAGTAAAGCAACATTTTTCAGGCGCAATTCCAGTTGTAGAAAACATATCAAAATCAGAATTGGTAAAAGCGTAAGTGGCGATAAATAAAAGATCAGCCAATTTACCCCGTGGTATAGACATTCCAGCGATAGGAAGTTTTATTGCACTGGTATGTATTGGCTGGATTTCTCTTTTTTCTGCTACGTATCAAGGAACGGGCTTGGCTGATGTATTTAGTCTGAATACGGAGATTGGAAGACAAACGATGTGGTTGGGAATTTCGATTATTTCATTTTTAGCCGTGCTTACTTTTGACTGGAAATTCTGGAGTACGTTTGCTTATGTATTTTACGGGATAAGTGTTTTTCTTTTGTTAGCCGTTTTGATTTTTGGTTCTGAAATTAAAGGATCAACTTCATGGTTTGTTGTAGGAGGTTTTTCATTTCAGCCATCGGAATTTGCTAAACTTGGGACTTGTCTTGCAATGGCTTCATTGTTGGGTTCTAATCAAATTTCTATAAAAAACAACAAGCACTTATTGCTAACACTAGGTGTATTGTTGCTTCCAGCGGGTTTAATATTGTTACAACCAGATGCAGGCTCAGCTCTTGTTTTTAGTTCCTTTTTAATTTTGTTGTATCGAGCTGGGGCAAATTCATTTTACTACATATTAGGTATTGCGATTGTTACTAATATTATTTTGACTTTGGTTCTAGGTATTGGTCCAGCGTTGACGATAACATTATTGGTAGCAATTGGCACTTTGATGCTTTCAATTAGTTCGAACATACGATTCTTAGCTAATTTCTTTTTGTTGGCACTGGCAAGTTTTGCTTTTTATCGATTTGGTTATGGATTGCATGTATTAATTGGATTGATGTTGATTGCAATTGGCTTTGGCGTTTATACGGTAAGGGAGAATAAGCTCCGTGCATTATCATTGATATTGGGTTCTACATTGTTTTCTGTTTTTATAACATTGATTACATCTTGGTCCTTTAGTAATATTTTGAAATCGCACCAGCAAGACAGAATCAATGTGTGGCTGCGTCCTCATTTATGTGATCCTAGAGAATCATTGTATAATATTATTCAGTCAAAAACAGCGATTGGCTCAGGAGGATTTTTGGGTTCTGGTTTTTTAAATGGCGCCATGACGAAGTTAGATTTTGTTCCTGAACAAAACACGGATTTTATTTTTTGTACGGTTGGAGAAGAACAGGGGTTTTTAGGTGTGCTAGGAGTTATTCTATTGTTTTTTGTTTTGATGTATAGAATCTTGTTGATGGCTGAACGCTCACGATTGGATTTTATCAAGTACTATATGTATGGAGTTGTGGGAATCATCTTTTTCCATGTTTTTATAAACATCGGGATGACGATGGGGATGATGCCTGTAGTAGGAATACCGTTACCTTTGATGAGTAAAGGGGGAACCTCAATTTTGATATTTTTTCTCATGATTGGGATATTGTTTAAGATGGATTTAATAAGGAATAGATGATTACGTTTGAAGTTAAAGTAAAAGATAAAAAGAGTAATGCGAGAGCGGGATTGTTGACCACCGATCATGGTGTTATTGAGACGCCAATTTTTATGCCGGTGGGAACGGTAGGAACAGTAAAAGGCGTGCATCAGAAAGAATTGAAGGAGTCGATAAAGGCACAAATCATTTTGGGGAATACGTATCACATGTATCTGAGACCAGGTACTGATATTCTTGAAAAGGCCGGAGGTATTCATAAATTTATTGGTTGGGATCAACCTATTCTTACCGATAGCGGAGGATACCAAGTTTACTCGCTTAGCCAACGACGAAAAATTAAAGAGGAGGGAGCTACTTTTTCTTCACACATAGATGGTAGTAAGCATTTGTTTACTCCGGAGAATGTTATGGATATACAACGGAAGTTGGGTGCTGATATTATTATGGCATTTGATGAGTGTACACCTTATCCATGTGACAAAAGATATGCAACTAGATCTATGCATTTAACACATCGTTGGTTGGAGAGATGTTTGGTTGCATTTGATGAATCAGAACCGGTATATGATTACGATCAGACTTTGGCGCCGATTATTCAGGGGAGTGTGTATCCAGATTTGCGTAAGCAATCATCGGAATATATAGCTAAGAAAGATCGTTTGATAAATGCCATCGGTGGATTGTCTGTGGGTGAGCCACACGAAGACCTTTATGCCATGACGGAATTGTGTTGTGGAATATTACCTGAGCATCGGGCAAGATATTTAATGGGAGTAGGTTTACCAGAAAATATTTTGGAATGTATAGGAAGTGGTATTGATATGTTTGATTGCGTTCTTCCATCGAGGAATGCAAGACATGGTTTGTTGTATACTAAGTCTGGAGTGATCCATATTAAGAATAAGAAATGGGAAGATGATTTTAGTCCTATTGATTCTGATAGCACTGTAGAAACATCAAGGGTTCATACCAAGGCATACTTGAGACACTTATTTCACGTTAAAGAACTGTTGGCAGGACAATTGGCTACACTTCATAATCTTGGATTTTATTTGTGGTTGGTTGAGGAATCTAGAAAACAAATTTTGGCGGGGACTTTTGGAACATGGAAAGATGCGCTAATACCTAAGTTAAGAACAAGATTATAGTTGAATAAACTGGATAAATATATCATAGGAAAATATCTAAGGACATTTTTCTTTACTGTGATTCTTATTACGATGGTGGCACTTGTCATCGATTTTAGTGATCGTGCAGATAAGTTTATCAACTTGGATATTCCCTTGAGTGAGATATTGTATGATTATTATCTGATGTTTATTCCATGGATCAATGGTTTGTTGTGGCCATTATTTTCCTTGATCGCCGTGATCTTTTTCACATCAAGATTGGCAAAGAATACTGAGGTGGTTGCGATGTTAAGTGCAGGCATTAGTTACAAAAGATTTTTGGTTCCATATATGATTGCGGCAGGAGTGATCGCTACTTTGTTGTGGATAGGTAGTAATTATATTATACCAAAGTCAAATAAGATTAAGACAACTTTTGAGAATACCTATTTGGCCAAACATAAGGAGCGGACACTGGGCTCGGATATTCATTTTTACGTAGGTCCTTCCGAAAAAATCTATCTGAGGTATTATCGGCGTGCGGATACGACAGGTCAATCATTTCGATTTGAGAGATTTAATGAAGGTAAACTGGAGTATGCATTGAAGGCTAGTAAAATTGCTTTGATAGAAGTACCCAATAAGTGGGAACTTACAGATTATGAAAAAAGGACTTTCAATGGTCAAAAAGAAAGCTTGCTTTTGGCCAAAGGGGAAAAGATGGATACAGTACTTAATCTCACCCCACAGGATTTTATAATCAATGACAAGGACATGCTTGCGATGACAACTCCAGAACTGCGTGAAGCTGTCTCTAGAAGACGAGAAAGGGGTTTAGGTAATCTTACTAAATATCTACTAGAGATTAATAAAAGAACCGCAGATCCCATTGCTGTATTTATATTGACACTGATCGGCGTTTCTGTGGCTTCTAGAAAGTCAAGGGGTGGAGTAGGTATGAACCTTGCCGTCGGCATAGTCATGGGAGCACTGTTTGTCGTGATGTCTAAGTTTTCGGAAACATTCAGCTATAACTTGAATCTCCCGCCAATATTGGGTATCTGGTTTCCCAATCTTATTTTCTCCTTTGTTGCTCTATATCTTTTGAAGAAGGCGCAAAAGTAGTTTTCAATTTATTTTGAAAATAGTTTTTTCGAAAAATTATTGTAATTCACTCATTGTCAATGACTTATAGTTGTTGTTTTCTTTTGTTATTTTCATAGACAGCATTTTGTTTAACAAAAACTTGGATTTTGTTTAACTTTCAATTATTTTTGAAAGTAAATAAAACATAGATATTATGTCAGTTCCAGAGTTTAATACCCAGTTGTTTACTTTAAATGGTTCTCTTAATGCTTTTGCTTATAATCTGACCAAAAATTCGGAGGATGCAAAGGACTTATATCAGGAGACGACCCTTAGAGCAATTAAGAATCGTGAGAAGTTTAACCCAGGTACAAACTTTAAGGCTTGGATGTTTACGATCATGAAAAACATCTTTATCAATCAGTATAGAAAGAAGCAAAAAGCAAATACTGTCATTGATAAAACAGAAAACTTGTTTTATTTGAATTCAGGGAGTCAGACGATTAGAAACGAAGCAGATACCAATATTTCACTGGCTGAAATCAGTAAAATGATTTACGATTTGGATGATGGATTGAGGATTCCGTTTCAATTGCATTATGAAGGATATAAGTATCAGGAAATTTCCGATCAGTTGGAATTGCCTTTGGGTACTATTAAAAGTAGGATTTTCTTTGCGCGCAAAGCATTGAAGGAGAAGATCAATTATTTGTACGGTGACTACAATACGATCAGAACCAGCCTGAGTGCGTAATTAAAGATTATAAATTGCTAATTTATGAAGGAGATGTAATTAAATTGCATCTCCTTTTTTATTGTAATCATGTCTCAGAATTCTTTTCGAAAAAACCTTTTACAGTGGCATGCGGTAAACCCGCGTGATATGCCATGGTCTGGAATTAAGAATCCTTATAGAATATGGATTTCAGAAATAATTCTTCAGCAAACACGGGTCAAACAGGGATGGGATTATTATCTGAGATTCATTGAACGATTTCCTGATATTTGTTCCCTCGCTTCCGCAAATGAAGATGAAGTTTTAAAGTATTGGGAGGGGTTGGGGTATTATAGTCGTGCAAGAAATTTATTGAAAGCGGCCAAACAGATAGAGGAATTGCATGGTGGCAAATTTCCAAATACATATGCAGACATTATTTCTTTGCCAGGGATTGGTCCATATACTGCGGCGGCTATTTCTAGTTTTGCTTTTGGATTAAGTTATCCTGTTTTGGATGGGAATGTATTGCGAGTGATTAGTCGGTATACGAGCAATGATGGAGATATATTATCTCAATCTACCAAAAAGGAGATGCTGAAATACCTTCAAGAGGTGTTTAAAAAAGTAGAAGATCCAGCAGTATTTAATCAAGCGATTATGAATTTTGGAGCGATGCAATGTGTGCCTTCTTCACCTGAATGCGGGGAATGTATTATGTGCAAAAATTGTAAAGCCTATGAAGAAGGAATTGTCAATATGCTTCCTGTTAAGATTAAAAAAATCAAGAAGAAAAAACGATATTTTTCTTACTTTGATTTAGAAGATGAGGCAGGAAATCGTTTGATTTTCAGACGTGATAAACAAGATATTTGGCAAGGATTGTATGAGTTTCTTATGGTTGAATCTAAGGTGTTAAAGACTCTATCAGATGCAGAAATAACAAAAACATTTGACGAAAGTCAGATTAAAATTAAAGGAAAAATCACCTTGACAAAGGTCCATGAATACAAACATCAGTTGACACATCAGACAATTATTGCCAAGGTATATGCCTTAAAATGTAAGAAAATCAAAGAATCTGGGGATGAAATGTTAATAGCGAATAGTCTATCTGGATATGCATTTCCACGATTATTAGATTTATATTTGCAAGAGAATAAAGTTAATTATGATTAATAAAGTAATACTTATAGGCAACTTGGGGAAAGACCCAGAAATCAGAAAATTTGACAATGGCGGTGCTGTGACTAAATTTCCGGTGGCAACCAACGAAAACTATAGAGATAAAAATGGTGAGTGGCAAACTGTTACAGAGTGGCATAATGTTACTGTGTGGGGTCCTGCGGCGGAAAGAGCAGAAAAGGATTTTAAAAAGGGGACGATGGTTTATATTGAAGGGAAGTTGACTACGAGAAAATATCAAGACCAACAAGGTGTTGACAAATATATTACGGAAGTAAGAGCCGTCGTAACAAGAAGGCTTGAAAAACGTGAAGAAGGTGCAGGTGGAATGAATATGCCAGGTGCTCAAGATGAATTTCCAACGGCCAATAAGGAGGTACCTGCGGCACCAGCTGAGCCACAATCTCCTGCAGCGGAAGACGATCTTCCTTTTTAAAATTATTTCTTAACCAACGACTAAATTTTGGAACCCGAACCTCCCGCGAGTTTATTTAATCTAGATATATTTTTAGCTATCGCTTTTGACTGGACAATCCTAGTCTGGTTTTTAATACTTGTTTTACTTTTAATAGCATCTGCTTTGGTAAGCGGATCAGAGGTGGCTTTTTTCTCTTTGTCGCCCAATGACTTACACGATATACACCAAGATAAAGACCCTACAGCCGATAGGTTGATTGAATTAAAGCAGAAGCCAAGAAAGTTATTGGCAACAATTTTAATCAGCAACAATTTTATAAATATTGCCATTGTTATTATTTCGGATTTCTTATTGAAGAAAATACTACCTAAAGAAAGTTTACGACCAATTGCAGAATGGGTTGCTGATTTTATTCCTATGGGTATTGATAGTATTACCAACGGGATAAGTTTTCTAATTACCATTGTAGGCGTTACCTTCTTGCTGGTATTGTTTGGTGAAGTTGCGCCAAAAATTTACGCAAGTATCAACAATCGAAAGTTTGCTTTAATGATGACGGGTCCAATGTCTGTGATGAGCAGTGTGTATGCACCGATCAGTAATTTGATGGTTTTCTGGACAGGAAAATTAGAGAAGCGTTTCCAATCTAGAAGTTCTGGGACGAGTAGAGAAGAAATTGATAAGGCGATTGACCTGACGGTGAATCAGGAACAAAATGCTGAAGAGGAGGCAGATATCTTGAAAGGGATAATAAAATTTGGTGATCTTTTGGTGAAGCAAATTATGCGCTCAAGGACGGATGTTGTTGCTGTTAATATCGAATCTGGTTTTGATGATCTGTTGAGTGAAATAAGAGAGAGTCGATATTCTAGGATTCCTGTTTTTAAGGACGATTTTGATAATGTGATAGGGATTCTGTATGTCAAGGATTTGATCACCAATATTTCATCTGGGAAAGATTATGAGTGGCAGGGGAATATTCGAACGAATGTATTGTATGTGCCAGAATCAAAAAAAATCGATGAATTATTGAGGGAGTTTCAACAAAAACACCTGCATATGGCGATAGTGGTGGATGAATTTGGTGGAAGTTCAGGGATCGTGACTCTAGAGGATATTATGGAGCAAGTAATAGGAGAGATAAAAGATGAATCTGATGAGGAAACGGAGATTGATTATGTAAAAATAGATGATAGTAATTTTGTTTTTGATGGAAAGACTTTGTTGAATGATGTCTGTCGGATTACTGGAGAAAACGTTGATGTATTTGATACGGCTAGAGGTGAATCGGATTCCTTGGCAGGATTGGTTCTTGAGAACTTGGGTCACATACCGAAAAAGAATAAAGAATTCATTCTTGATAAATACAAATTGAAAGTAATATCCGTTACTAAGAAGAGAATTGAAAAAATTAAGTTTACGATATTAGAGACATGAAAAAAGTAGTGATATATAGTTTGTTGGCGATGCTTTTAGTTTCATGTGGCAATCCTAATTTAGGTACTCCTAAGCCAAGAATGTATCCTAAGGTTGATTATCCAGAAAGGAATGCTGTAAACTTTGCTGAAACATATTGTAAGATGAGTTTTGTTTATCCTGATTATTTTGAGGTAAATCAGGATAAATATTTTTTTGATTCTAAGCCGGTAGATCCTTGTTGGTTTGATTTGCAATCATCAACTCTCAACAGTCAATTGCATTGTAGTTATATTCCGATTAAGGATCGAGAACATTTTGACAAGCTTGTTCAAGACGCCTTTAAGTTGACAAGTAAACACAATCAAAAAGCCAACTACAGAAAGGAACAATTGATAGAAAATAGAGAAGAAGATGTGTATGGCTTGTTGTTTGAACACGAAGGACCCGTTGCATCACCACTCCAATTTTTTGTTACAGACTCTACTTCCAATTTTTTTAGAGGGAGTTTGTATTTTAACGCAAAGGTCAATCCAGATTCTATCGCTCCGGTCTACACATTTGTTAAAGATGATGTTATAAAGATGATTGAATCCTTTAAATGGAATTAAATTCAATTATGCTTCCTATTTTTATCCATGTACAAACAATGGAAATAATTAAAGATGGAAGATATCATATCTGGTTTACTCGAATTTAAAGAGACATTTTTTACTGTTCTCTTTTTTACTCTGTCTTATCTAGCGATTAAATATCTTATGAATCGCCAAGTAAAAGGGAACACAGATTCTTCTTTGATAAGATCCATTATTCTTTTTCTTATAGTTATGATTGGGGTTATCTCTGTGATATTGGCTTTGCCGATGGATCCTGATATTAAAAAAGAAGTCACCAACCTGATCGGTATTGTTGTTTCTGCAGTGTTGGCATTGTCTTCTGCTACCTTTATCGGAAATGCATTGGCAGGGATCATGTTGCGCGCAGTCAAGAACTTTAAGCCAGGTGATTTTATTTTGGTGGAAGGTAATTATGGTAGGGTTACAGAGATGGGTTTATTTCATACGGAAATACAAACCGAAAATAGAGACTTAACTACTTTACCAAATTTATTTCTTACAACCAATGCAGTTAAGGTAACAAGATCATCAGGTACTTTTATTTTCTCAGAAGTTTCACTAGGATATGATGTCGATAGACATAAGATAGAAGAAGCGCTTATCAAAGCAGCCAAGGCTTGTGGACTCAAAGATCCATTTGTATTATTGACTTCACTGGGTGACTTTACCATTGTTTATAAGGTTCAGGGCTTACTAGAGAATGTAAAGACGATCATCAGTTCTAGGTCACAACTAAACGCTATGGTTGTAGACGAGTTACATAAAGTTGGGATAGAAATAGTTTCTCCTGGATTTGTTAATCAACGTCAGGTCAATGACACGGTGTTCATTCCTAAGAAAGTCAAGACAGTTACTCCTACTTCTGAAAACAAGAAGCCAGAAAATGTAATTTTTGACAAAGCTGATCAAGCTGAAAGTATTGAATCAAGAAAGAAGCACATTGAAAGTATTGATGAGAAACTGACTGTTCTCAATCAAGAATTGAAAGCAACAGAGACAGAAGAAGCAAAAGCGGCCATCCAGAAAAAGATTGATATGAATACCGATATTAAGAAAAAGTTGATGGATAAGATTGATTCGAAAATCGACGAGATGTCAAACAAGGAATAGTTTTAGGAAAAAAGGGTTTGTAAAAGAGCAAGCATAAAAAAAGCGCATCTACCACAAGGTAGATGCGCTTTTTTTGTTGAATCTAATCTTATTCTCTGATAAAGCTTCCTTTGTATGCTTTGTTGTTTCCTTGAATATTGTAGAAATAATATCCGCTTGTTAGGTTAGAAACATCAACTCTAAAGTTAAGCTCTTGACCTGTTGCACTGGCTTTCTGCGAATGAATGTTCTTGCCTGAAGTATCAAATAATTGAATGGTATAAGATCCATTTAAGCTTTTTCCACTGAGTGCAATGTTGGTGTAATCAACACTTGGATTAGGGCCAACTGTTACACTTACATCATCTTGATTGATAAGATCTTCTACATCAGAAATAAGACCAATCTCTAAAGTTGAGTTATCAAGAATTTCTTGTAGTTCTCCATCTGGTACAATGACATCTAAATCTCCTTTTAAAATTCCCATCAGATAGAAATTTTCGATTCCATTTTCTGTAAGCATCATTTCTACTGGATCGATGATCGGTAGATCAAATGGATTGGCTGTTGTTTCAGTTTCTTGAACAAAATAGTATGGTTCGTCGTAAGGAAGTGCATATACTTCTCCTGAAACAAATTTTACTAAGTGCAACAAGTCATCGAAGTTTACTTTCATGTTGTCATCAACATCTGCGGCAAGAAATAGATAAGGATGTGAAAAGTTAGTTGCTCCAGTAATAAATGCATGTAAAACTTTTGCATCATCTACGGTCACTTTGGTAAAGTCACTGGTTAATTTTTCAGGCATCATTTTTACCATTTCATTTGTCATCACTTCAGTCTGTACAAATTGTCCTTGGAAATCTGTTATGATAGACTGATTGAATGAAACAAGTGTTGTGTCATATGAATATGTCTCAATGGTATCTGTGCCCATGATGTGAACTGTGTTTCCAAGAGGTGTATTGTAATTATCAACAACTACTTGTACGTATTCAACATCAATAAGGTTTTCTGTTATTTCAACTTCTGGTTCTACGCTTTCAAGTGTAATCTTGGTGTCAGGAAGAGGAGTATAATCAGGATTCAATACACGGCCACTAACTACTCCAGTATAATTGCCTCCTAAGTTACCTCCACCGGTTGCGGTAGGATGGCAATCAGGAATATTGGCGCCATTGTTTTGTACATCTATTTCTACAATACAGAAAGATTGTCCTCCGTGCCAATCAGTTACATACATCGCAACATCATTCTTTCCTACATCAGCACAAGTGAAAGTCTTGTGTGTATCGTTGATATCTGGAGAGAAGGAAAAATAAAGAGGGCCATATCCACAAGGATTGAAGCTTCCAAGATTCAAGTCACTTGCCCAGACTGTAACCATACCGTCATCAACAACACCATCGTTGTTGTCATCCATTGGCATCAAAGCAACAGCGATTTGACCGTAGCAATAAGGCACTGGGTTTTTAGCATCTTCAACAACGATCTGCACTTGGCAAGATGTGTTGGTAAAACAACCGTATTTGATAGAGTACGTTATGTTGTGAACTCCGATCGGGTAAGTTCCACTTGCATCTGCGCCATCTGAATCAGCATAGATTGAATTGTGGCTTATTTGGAATTGACCTCCACAAACAGAATGATCTGCCATTACTGGGGCAAGACTTACAAAAGCACTATCACAATCGTAAGATGGAACTTTTATTCCTGCTGGGCAGTATAGATCTGGAGCTTGATCGTTGGTGATTTTGATGATCTGTACGTATGTCCAGATTCCTCCAGAGTTATACACATTAGGATCATAATTACACCAATCAATAAGTGTCCATGTTCTTCTTATTTTTTTACAATCTCCACCAAAGTAGAAAACATCGTCTTTATAGTTGGTTCCGATCATGCTACATTCTTGGTAAGTGTAAGATGGAGAACCGTGGCCATAAGGCATGTAATTAGGTTCAATGTCTACATTGCAACCAGAAAGTTCAACATCTTCTGGCCATGTTATGTAATTTCCATTGAAGCTACCACCACTTACATATATTGTTTGAGAACAAGAATGCCAGTTTGAATATGGGTCTTGATAATTCCATGATCTATGGATGGTACCAGTATTACAAGAATTTAGATTATAAGTAACGGATGGGTTGCTAGGGTAGTGATAGTTTCCACCATAGTCTACATAATAAGCTTGTCCATATCCATTTAAATTCCAGATTTCATCATTACAATCAGCGTATGCATCAGGAGGACAGTGAAATCCTGCGACAATATTGTCACTAGCTTGGCCGCTAAATGCAAAAAGCATTAGCAAGGGTAGTAAAAGTGTTCTCATAGAAAAAGCTTTGTTTTGATTGACAATGGACATTGTCAATAGGGACAGGGTCAAACCCTGACGAGATTGAGGAATAATTTGCATTGGTTCTTATTTTCTTATATGTATCTAAAGGATTACGACGTAAAACCTACCTTACTTATCCAATCTTTTAGATGACCTTAGTTTTCAGTATGAAGATAAGAATCAAAATTGGTTTTTATGTGTTAATCTTATAGGAGTTCATTCTTATATTAAAACTTTAAGATATTTGTTTAGACTTTTGTTTTATTAAAAAACGTTAACATAAAAAACGGCTATGCTAAAATTTCTTCTTCCATTTCTTTTTTTGTTTTCAGGGACAACCCAGAAAGCTCCAGATTTTGCCTTTGTTCACGAGAGTGGCGAGCAGCAGATGCTCAGTGAATATGAAGGAGAGGTAGTCTATATTGCTTTTTGGGCTAGTTGGTGTGGTCCATGTCTATCCAATTTTAAGAAGTACAATGCAATGAGAAAATCCCTTCAAGAAAAAGGAGTGGTTTTATTGAATGTATCTCTTGATAAGAGAAAATCGGATTGGGAGAAGGCATTGATGAGTTATTCGTTCTTAAACGGGGATAATGTTCATGTTACTGATTTAAGAAAAGTCATGGAGCTGTATCAATTATCTACCATTCCTGAGTATGTAATATTAAATAAGAAGATGGAACCGGTTAGTTTACCACAAAATGGTAATCGAAATATTGTTGCAGCTTTTGAAGGTTGGTTGAAAGAGTAGGGTTGATAAGCAATGGTATGAGCGAAAGGAACTTTCGTTGTAAATGGGGCAATTCATATGATGTTGGTTTTTGGGATAAACCAAAAGTATAATTTCGTGTTTAGGCTATATGAAGTATTTAGTAGTAACCATCGTTTTGGCCTTTGTTTTATTCTCAATTGTTCAATTATTTTCTATGTCTGCCCAAAAAGAAATAGAATCGTATCCGTATGAAGTTGTAAAAGAATATAAGAACTTTGAAATTCGAAACTACGAAGAATCTTTATTTACGAGTATTAAGCTTACTACAAATAAATACGAACAAGCATCTAGCAAGGGCTTTTCAATTTTAGCAGGTTACATCTTTGGTGGCAATGACAGACAAGAAAAAATTGCCATGACTTCTCCTGTTACGATGTCTCTTGAAGATACAATGACCATGATGTTTATGGTACCTCGAGATCTTGATAGAGATAAATTACCAACTCCAGATCAGAAAGCAATAGAGTTTGTTGAAGTGCCATCTAAAAAAATGGCGGCCATACGATTTGGCGGTTGGACGAGCACTGAAAAAATCGAGAAGCACAAAGCCAAACTTATTGCAGCATTAGAAGAAGAGGGGATAAGCCATGGCAACAAATTTTATTACTTTGGATACAATCCTCCTTATGAAGTAACCAATAGGCGAAATGAAGTATTGGTCGAGCTAGAATAAATCTATTTTACTCTTTTGCCGTGTTTGATAACCATATCAACATCGGATAGTAAGTTTATCCACCTAAGTACATCTCCATCTACTGCGATGATGTCAGCATATTTTCCTTCACTGATGGTTCCATATTTGTCTTCCACACCCATCATTTTGGCAGGCCAGTAAGTCGCGGCTTTAATGGCGTACATTGGATCAATACCAAATTCGTTTACCCATACATCAAGTTCATTCCAGGTTGATTGACAATGAAACTTCATCGGGATTCCACTGTCGGTACCAATGAGTAATACGACACCGGCATCTATTAATTGTTTTACTTTCGTTTCAAGTGTAGGTTTGCGGCTTGGTGTCAATTGGAAGTAGGGAAGTCTACCTGGATGGACGATAGATTTCTCGATGTCTTCTATGATGTCTTGGGGTAATCCATCATGCCAGCAATCATTGTCAAGTTTTTCAGGATTGTCTCTTACGTATTCATAATTATATAACCCTTCGACTGTAGGTGTCCAATACAGTGGTCCTAGGTTCATTTGAGCCGTTCTTTCTTTTATCATTTCCATGACATCATCTGGATAGGCAGGAGCAGAAGACAACCCAGTGTGTTCAAAGTTGTCGGCACCAGCCCGTAAGCCTCTCCTTATTTCTTCTGGGCGATGTGAATGAGCCACAACCTTTAAGTTATGTTTGTGTGCTTCATCAACAACCGCTTTGACTTCGTCTTCAGTCATTTGATCTTGATCGATCAACTTAATACAATCTACACCAGCATCGGCTAGCTTTTTTACTTTTGCTCTTGCATCACTTACCCCATTGACACCCCACCTAAATGCTTCTGTACCAGGATAAGGTTCATGTTGAATAAATGGACCGGACATGTACATCGTTGGTCCTGGAATCTCGCCGGCATTTATTCTATCTCTCACATCAAGACTGACATCAAGTGGTGCTCCCAAATCTCTTGCACTTGTAACACCTGCTTTTAGTAACTGAAGTGCAGAAGCAGGCATGATTATATCTCCTAATTTGTCTATATAAATGGTGTCCCAGTGTGCATAGTCACTATGTCCATTGATCATCAGGTGTACATGCATGTCCCACAAACCAGGCATCACATCCATTCCTTCTGTTGAGATTACTTCAGCTCCTTCTGGAACCTTGGTATTTCCCTGGTGACCTACTTTGGTAATGATTTCATCTTCTATGATGATAACACTATTGTGTATGGGTGTACCACCGAAGCCATCGATAAGTCTTCCGCCTACGAGGGCTTTTATCTCGCTTTGCGCAAATGTTGATTGAGCAGTTATTAAAAACAGTAGTGTAAGAAAATATAACTTATTCATGTCAATATTGATTTATCTTCCTTAAGTTATACAATAACAAGCAAAGAATAAATTATTAATAAATAATCTCTAGGAGAAAATCACCGTTTTGTTTTTATAGCTTAGAATCTTGTGATTTAAATGTAACCATATTGCTTGTGCCAATACAAATTTTTCTGTGTTTTTACCTGTACGTTTTAAATCGGCCAAACCTTCTCTATGAGTCACAGGCCTTACTTCTTGTGCGATGATTGGTCCTGCATCAAGATCTTCGGTTACATAATGCGCAGTTGCCCCTACCAGTTTGACTCCTCTTTTGTAAGCTGATTCGTATGGCTTGGCACCTGCGAAAGCTGGCAATGAAGAATGGTGGATATTGATGATTTGATTTGGATAATGATTGATAAAGTCTGTCGTTAAAATTTGCATATATCTCGCAAGTACTACCAAGTCTACTTTGTGTTCTTGTAATAACTGTATCTCTTTTGCTTCGGCTTCGGCTTTTGTGGCTTTGGTTATGGGAATATGATGGAAAGGAATTTTATACCTTTCAGCTACATATCTGAATTTATCATGGTTGCTGATGATGACGGGAATTTCAATTTTCCATTCTTTGGATTCATAACGAGAAAGAATGTCGAAAAAGCAATGTGAATATTTAGAAACAAACAATGCGACTCGTGGAACAAAGTCATTGAAACAGAGAGTGAACTCCATCTTAAATTTTTTAGCAACGAGTGTGTTAAAAAATTCCTTTATTTTATCCGAAGGAATGGCAAAATTTTCAAGATCCCATTCAACACGCATAAAAAAATGTTTTTCAAATTCTTCTACATGCTGTTCCAATGTGATAATGTTTCCGTTATTATTGAATATAAATTCAGAAACACTGGATATAATGCCTGGATGATCTGGGCAGTGAATGAGTAGTATTGCTGTATGCTGATCCATTAACTATATTTGTAAATATTGTAAAGATACTTGAAACTACAGAAACCAATTCATTCTGTTTTAAGTCATCCACATTATTAATTATTAATAGAAGAAACAAAATATGATAAATGATATTGACCAAGTAATAAAGAAACGCAGATCAGTTTTCCCTGCAATGTATTCTGGTCAACGAATTGATGATTCAGTGATAAATGAAATTTTAGAAAATGCCAACTGGGCGCCAAATCATCGCAAAACAGAGCCTTGGCGTTTTAAGGTATTTGCTGATGAGGGCTTGCTAAGATTAGGAGAATTCTTGGCAGAAAAATATAAGGAAACGACCCCTCCTGAGAAGTTTAAAGAGATGAAATATAAGAAGACTAGGAAAAAGTTAGTAAACTCTAGTCATGTTATAGCTTTATGTATACAAAAAGATCCATCAGGCCTAGTTCCTGAATGGGAAGAGCTGGCCGCACTTTCATGTGCTGTACAAAATATGTACTTGAGCTGCACGGCTCGTGGGCTTGGCTGTTATTGGTCCTCTCCAAAGACAATGATAGGTAAACCAACAATATTAGATTTGCCAGAAGGTCAACAGTGTTATGGCTTAATGTATATAGGAATACCTATTGAGGGATTGGAGTTAAAGGCAGAAAGAGGAGATATACTTGCTAAAACAAAATGGTTTTATAAATAAAACGGCACTATAACCATTGATTTTGTTGGATAATAGCTAGATCTTAATATTTCTAATTCAAATTTTGCATTCAGGCATCCTTTTGGTTATTTAAACATATAGTTAATAGTAGAAAGGAAGAATTGATATATACATGGGAAAAAACGTCAATGCTTTACGATTTTTATGCCCGCATATTTGCATTGTTCTTACTAACAATTAAATTTTTTAGAAATGAAAACAAATGAAAATTTGACAAAGAAGTTGTTTAGCTCGGCAGTGGCATTTATTGTATTCTTAAGTATGTCATTTGCAGGAAATATTGACAACCAGTTTTTTACAAAGGTAGATGCCTTGTTAAAAACACACGTAAAAGATGGCTTGGTAAATTATGCAAGCCTTCAAAATAGCAGTAAGCTACAAGGCCTAATTAAAGAGATAGCTGAAGCAGATCTTTCTGGTCTTGATGCAAACACGCTGCAAGCATTTTACATAAATGCATACAATCTGAATGTGATTAATCAAGTTGCTCAGAACTATCCATTGAAATCAGTAATGGACATCAATGGATTTTTTGATAAGAATAAAATCACAGTTGCCAACAGTTCAACAACATTGAATGACTTGGAGAAAGGAAAATTATTATCAGTATACAATGACGCAAGATATCACTTCGTGTTGGTATGTGGAGCAAATGGATGTCCACCGATCACTGATTTTGCCTACACACCATCTAACTTGGAATCAAAACTTGAACAGCAAACAAAGCTTGCTTTGAACGATAATTCTTTTATCAGAACAGAAGGAGGAAATGTTGAGCTATCTGAAATTTTCAGTTGGTACACATCTGACTTTGGTGGAAAAAGAGAAGCGGTAATTGCGTTCATCAATAAGTACAGAAATAATCCAATTCCAAGTTCAACTAAGCTTAAGTTTTATACTTACGACTGGAGCTTAAATGATCTTGCGAAAATGACAGGTGGAGTTAACACACTTGATTACAAAACATCAAACTCGAATGAGTCTAGATATATAGTTTCTTCAACAATCGCAAAAGGTACTTTTGAGATAAAGGTTTTTAATAACCTTTATTCTCAACAGACCGGCGATGTCAATGAGTTGAGAGATAGATCATCATTTAACACAACATCATTAAGTGTTTTGTACGGTCTTAACAATAGGTTTAATGTAGGTATTGCAACAAGATTTAGAAAGGTTAGAAACAACCCATTACCGTCTTCAGCATTTTCAGTTTTTGGAAGTGAAGGGGTAGGAAGTTCAAGATCAGGTGTAACAGCTTTTGGCCCTCAGATCAGATATGCACCAAATCCAAAATGGTCTAACTTCTCAATTCAAAGTTCATTTGTTTTTCCTATTGGAGAAGATTTGGCTGGAAATTCTGAACAACCTTATATTGACTGGAACGGAGCTACTTGGACAACACAGTTTTTTAATGATGTATCAATCGGAACAAAGTTTTCGTTATTTACTGAGGTAGATTT
This sequence comes from uncultured Saprospiraceae bacterium, assembly GCA_937950315.1. Taxonomy (GTDB): domain Bacteria; phylum Bacteroidota; class Bacteroidia; order Chitinophagales; family Saprospiraceae; genus JAHDBF01. Next base: position 38,750 of record CALFDU010000055.1, read on the forward strand.
TCTTATTGAAGATATTGGATCAGGTGATGAAGGACACATCAATCGTGTATCAACACCAGTAACAGCTATTTTCAGTTACGTACCGACAAATAAACTAACGATTTATACGTTAGCAGGATATTCTCCATACTGGCAGAGTGAATTTGACTACTTTGCGCAGGTTGGAATTGGGACAAAGTATCAATTTACTCCTAACTTTGAGTTAGAATTACTGTACACTGATTTTTCTAATAAATTTTTGAACACTACTGGTGGACAAGCGGAAACCATTAATTTAGGACTTAGAATAAATATATAGTTTGGTTAAAAGTTAAAATGACGGGCATATTTAAACAGCTTTTATTTCTATTCATATCACTTTCAAGTTTTCAAGTACTTGCCCAACAAACTGAACTTGAAAATGAAACAGCCCTAAGAATCGATCAGATTCAATTTGTTGGAAACGAAAAAACAAATACACTTTATCTTGAGCAAGTTGTTTCTTGCAAAAAGAATATGGAAGTTTTCCATAGCGACATCGAAAAAGATGTCAAACAATTAAAAAATCTAACCAGTGTAGCCAATGCGAGTTATGATATCGTAACGATTGATAACAGAACAATACTACAGTTCACGGTAGAAGAAAGAATAACAAAATTGCCGATAATTAATTTCGGCGGCATTAAAAATAATTTGTGGTTTGGTCTAGGCCTTGTTGAAAATAATTTCAAAGGGAATGGTAACTTATTGCTAGGGTATTACCAAAACACAGATGGAAGACACACAGCAGAAGTGTTTTTTAGAAACCCTAGAAACAAATCGGGAAAATGGGGCTACAGTGCAAGCGTTCGTAAATGGTCTTCTATTGAACCATTGTTTTTTAATGAAGGGAACGTTCAATATTTGTACGATAATAATAGCCTTAGTTTTTCTTTGATTCGAAACTTTGGTTTGAATCAAAATATTGAATTGGGTGGAAGCATATTTAGAGAATCATATTTACAATCAGAACAACAAGACTTGGTAAGTCCTCCTGGGCCAAAAAGTTTTGAGCTAACAAAGTTTTTAACAAAGTTTCAGTTTAGTCAAAGAAATGTATTTTACTCTGAATTTTATAGAAAAGGATTTAGTGTAAACGCGACAGCACAAAATGTATATAGTTTTTCTGATGGTTCCTTTTTCAATAGTGTTGAAGTAGAAGGGAAAGCATTTCTTAGACCCAGAAAAAAACTAAACATTGCTTCAAGATTAAGACTTGCTGCATCAACCAATAATGACTCCCCTTTTGCGCCTTTCGTTGCAGATAGTCATGTGAACATCAGAGGGATAGGTAACAGAATAGATAGAGGAACAGCGCAAGCAATTTTTAATTTAGAATTTAGATATACCGGAATACACAAAAAATACTGGGCCACACAGTTTGTTGTATTATCAGATCTCGGGACATGGAGAAATCCAGGTGGTGACTTTGTAGATCTTGTTGATAGAAACAACTTTAGGCATTTTGTTGGAGGTGGTTTTAGGATAATATACCAAAAGGTATTTGGTGCCACTTTCCGATTGGATTACAGCATCGATATTTATAATCTTGAAGATCGAGGTTTTGTAATTGGCCTTGGTCAATATTTCTAAGAAATGGTTCAGAATATTTTTACAATTATATTTTTCTTTTTAGGCTTTAATCAACTCAATGCACAGCATATTAATGGTGTATGTATCGTAGGTTCATTTGAAGAAACGAGTAACTCTGTCATCAATGAAATTTATGCTTTGAATTCCAACTGGATTTCTCTTAGTCCAGAAGCTGTACTAGATAGAACAACACTTCAGTTGGATACAGAATTAGAAAATACAACTTGGTCAAATACGCTTGAAGGGTATCGCGAGATTATCAATGGCGCAAAAGCCAAGGGACAAAAGGTTTTGCTGAAACCACATATGGTTGTAGATAAACAAAGAAATGGTGTAAACGAAAAACTAATTGAAGAAGTAACATGGAGGGGTGATGTGGTACCAAAATCATATTGGGATTGGAAAATTTTTGATGAATCTTATCGTAGTTACATTTTAGAGATGGCAACATTTGCGCAAGCGGAAGAAATAGAAATGTTCTGCTTGGGTACAGAATTAAAAACATTCATAGAAGCAAGACCAAAATTTTGGAAGAAACTTATCGCTGGGGTTAGAGAAGTGTATACTGGTCAATTAATCTATTCTGCCAATTGGGATAACTATAAAAACATTCCGTTTTGGGATGACTTGGATTATATAGGAATCAATGGATATTTCCCTATAAGCAAAGAAGAACAACCAACAACCAAGCAAACACAAAAAAACTGGTCTACCATAAAGTTCAAGCTCAAAAATTTCTGTAAAAAGCATGGTAAAAAATTGATTTTCACGGAGTTTGGTTATCGGAATGTTCCTTATGCTGGGCTGGAACCATGGACGCACAATAATTCTGCGGATGTAGCCAATCTTGAAAGTGTTCAGTATAATTTGTTGGAGGCTTTTTTCCTTAGTTTGTGGAAAGAAGATTGGGTAGAAGGTGGATTTTTATGGAATTGGAATTACAAGCCTCTACCAAAAGGAAATACTGACTTTAGTATTCAGAACAAACCAGCGTTAAATCTTGTGAAGCAATTTTATACTGACAGCCTTTAGTCATTGTTCATTTTAATTTACATCATTGATGATACATTAACAGATCATTAAACTTCAATGATGGAGAAGTTTTAAATGTTTCAGTAAGACTTTTATATCTTAGGTGCTCAAACCAATAAGATGAAAAAAACATTTCTATTATTTTTAGTAATAGGACTTAGTATGACCATTACGGAAGCCTATTCACAAAGAAAATCCAAGAAAAAAGAAAAGACAGAAACAGTTACCGAGAAAGATGCTCTGGATGAACTTTCTGTATCTGCATTAAAGTTTAGAAGTGTAGGTCCAGCATTGACTTCAGGCAGAATTTCTGACTTTGCTGTGAATCCAGATAATCATTCAGAATATTATGTAGCAACATCAGCTGGAGGTGTATGGAAAACGGTCAATGCTGGTACAACATATAAACCAATTTTTGATGGACAAGGGTCGTATTCAATTGGTTGTGTTACGATGGACCCCAACAACTCAAGTGTGATTTGGGTGGGGACAGGTGAAAACAACAATCAACGAAGTGTTTCATATGGGGATGGCTTGTATAAATCCATTAACGGGGGTTCTTCATGGAAAAAAGTAGGGCTAGATGACTCTGAGCATATTGGTAAGATCATTGTTCATCCCGAGAATTCTGATGTTGTATGGGTTGCTGCTATAGGTCCTTTGTGGAGCTCTGGAGGTGATCGTGGATTGTACAAAACAACAGATGGGGGCGAAACATGGAATAATACATTGGAAATTGATAAGTACACTGGAGTTACTGACTTGGTGATCGATCCATCCAATCCAGAGGTGTTATACGCTGCAGCTTTTCAGAGAGCTAGACATGTATTCACATATTTAGGAGGAGGACCTGGTTCTGCAATTTATAAATCTATAGATGGTGGTGAAACTTGGGACAAAATAAATAACGGATTGCCTTCAGGCGACTTAGGAAGAATCGGATTGACGATTTCTCCGGCTGATCCTGGGATCGTTTATGCTACGGTAGAAGCCTCGAATGGTGAAGGTGGATTTTATAAGTCAACGAATGGTGGCGCAAGTTGGGCAAAGCAAAGTAGCTACGTTACTAGCGGAAACTATTACCAAGAAATTATTGCTGATCCAGTAAATCCGCAAAGGATTTTTGCGATGGATACATGGATGCATGTGAGTAATGATGGGGGTAAAAACTTTGAAGTGGCCGGTGAAGATACTAAGCACGTTGATAACCACTGTATCTGGATAAATCCCGACAACAACAAACACTGGTTGGTAGGATGCGATGGAGGTATATATGAGACTTGGGATGAAGCAGAAACATGGAGTTATAAACCCAATCTACCTGTAACACAGTTTTATAAAGTAGCTGTGGACAACGATGAGCCATTTTATAATATTTATGGTGGAACGCAAGATAACTTTTCATTGGGAGGACCAAGTAGAACGAATAATAACCACGGAATCCGAAATGAAGATTGGTTTGTGACACATGGAGGTGACGGATTTGAAAGTCAAGTGGATCCAGAGAATCCGGATATTGTATATGCACAATCTCAGTATGGAGTACTGGTAAGGTACGACAGAAAGAGTGGAGAGGAAGTAGGTATCCAACCAAAAGAGCGAAAAGGTGAAAATGGATATCGTTGGAACTGGGATGCACCATTGGCAGTAAGTCATCATAAGTCAGGAAGAATTTACTTCGCTGCAAACAAACTTTTCCGTTCTGATAATTATGGAAACTCATGGGAAGTCTTAAGTGAAGATCTTACCCAACAGCTGAACAGAAATGAGTTGAAGATTATGGATAGAGTGTGGGGAATTGATGCTGTCGCAAAAAACAGATCTACCTCTCCATACGGAACCATTGTTGCATTTTCAGAATCGCCAAAGGATGAAAACTTATTGGTGGTAGGAACAGATGACGGTTTGATACAAATTTCAAATGATGGTGGGGCTTCTTGGACAAAGACAGCAAACATAGCTGGAGTGCCGGATAGATCTTATGTGAATTCTGTGTATTGTTCTCAACATGATGCCAATGTGATATATGCTGCGTTCAATCACCACAAGTATGGTGATTTCAAACCATACATATATAAGAGTAGTAACAAAGGAGTAAGTTGGACAAAAATAAGTAATAATCTTCCAGAGAGAGGAAGTGTCTACAGTATTGAAGAAGACCATGTAAACAAGGATTTGATTTTCTGTGGAACAGAGTTTGGCGTATTTTTTAGTCCAAATGGAGGAAAGAAGTGGAAGCAATTGAAGTCAGGATTACCGACAATAGCAGTGAGAGATATTGCTATTCAGAGAAGGGAGAATGATTTGGTCCTTGGAACGTTTGGTAGAGGATTTTATGTCATGGATGATTATACACCATTGCGTGAGATCGGAGAGAATGGAATGGATCAAGATGCATACATGTTTGCGAGCAGAGATGCTTTTGTGTATGAAAAGGCATCGCCACTTGGCTTGCCAGGCAAGGCGTTTTTAGGAGATAGTTATTATGCAGCAGAAGACTTGGGTGCCGTTGCAATGATCAGTTATTATGTCAACGATACAGAAAAGTCATTGAAGAAACAAAGGCAAGAAAGAGAGTCTGAGGCGAGCAAGGATGGGAAAGATAATCCATATCCTACGTATGAAGAATTGAAAGAAGAAGGCGATGAAATATCTCCGAAGATCTTGTTTACGATCAAAGATTCTGATGGCAATATTGTGAGGAAAATAACAAAGAGTCCATCTAAAGGAATCAACCGCTTGAAATGGGATATGCGATATGCTTCTAAAGAAGCGATCAGTTTTAGGGAGCCAAGTTTTTATAATCCTTTTGCTGGAAAGTCAGAAGGAACATTGGTTCCTCCAGGTGATTATGAAGTAAGTATGTCACTATTGGAAGGAGCAGAAAGTACAGCATTGGGTGACGCAATAAACCTTACTTTGAAGTCGCTTGATAATGCTGTTATGCCAGCCAAAGATCGTAAGGCAAAAGCTGACTTTCAGAGAGAGGTTTCTGAGTTAAATAGATCGATAGAAGGAGCATCACACTTGTTGAGGGAGATGAATAACAAAATGCGTCATATCAAAAAGGCGATTGATATGGTGGAAGCGCCTTCTGATAAGTTGTTGAAACCATATTTGGAATTGGATAAAAAATTGGATGATCTCAACACATTGATGTACGGGGATAGGATTAAGACCAAGCTGGATATTGATCAGCCTCCTACACCTTCTGGAAGATTGGGTTGGATCGGTTATGAGCAGAAGTACTCTACTTCTGAGCCGACCGATACACATAGAGAAAGTTTAGCGATTGCAAGAGAAGAATTTGAACCAATGTTGGTAACGCTTCAGAAATTGGCTACGGAGGATTTAGAAGCTCTGGAAAAATTATTGGAAGAAGCGGACGCACCTTACACGCCAGGAAGAGCGATTAAAATGATGCAAGGGAATTAAAATTATTTTTGAAATTAAATAGAAAAAGGAATGGTGAAAACTGTTCCTTTTTTTATGATGCTTGCGCAAATGGTAAAGTTGTTTTATGAAAAAGAAGAAGTAAGACGGTTCCACACTCATTAATATTATATTTCTAATATTGCACCTATAACAAAAT
>CALFDU010000056.1 GCA_937950315.1 uncultured Saprospiraceae bacterium
GTATTCAAAATTACATTTTGCCAACATCGACTCCAATTGTCTTGCAGCACGTGGTTCGTCTTCAATGATTAATACTTTCAAGCTATTTGGATTTTACTTTTAGTAATGGAAGTTTCACAATGAAATTTTCATCATCGTTGACAATGGTCACTGGCTTATCAGATACAAGTGCATATCGTTTCTCTATATTGGCTAGACCAATCTTAGTAGATGGCAATGATGTGGATTTCAATTGAACTTTGTTTTTTACTTGAACGTGACCATCTTGCACCGATACAGAAATTGTCAGTGGTTTTGATTTGGAAATGACATTGTGCTTGATGGCATTCTCTAATAAGATTTGGATGCTCATGGGCATGACCATAGCATTCATTTCAACCTCATCTACCTCCCAGACGATTCTTAGATTATCACCAAAGCGTTCTGATTGAATGTGAATGTATGATTTAGAAAAATCCATTTCATCTTTCAACGAGATCAGATTTACATTGCCAGACTCCAAAATATATCGATATACATCTGATAATTTATCTACAAAATGAATAGCATCTTCCTTTGGATCGTTTTCGATAATATCACGAAGTGTGTTAAAGCTATTGAATAAAAAATGCGGTCTTGCTTGGTTTCGCAGTGCATCCAATTGTGCCTCAACAACCACTTGCTTGGCTTGTTCTTCCTCTCTGATGAACTTCTGTAATCTTGCATAATAATAAATGGCTTCGTATATCGCCAATATCATGACACTGATTAGTAAAATCGGGATTAATAGTTTGGAGCTAGGTGGGTGATTATAGCTTTCGCTAAATATTTGCGCAAGCGTAAAAGAACCAACTCTATCGACTACTATAATCGTAAGAACAACAAACAGAAACAATATGCTTATCCGTTTTACATTGTCACTAAAATCTGGCAATCTTTTTCTGAGGTAGATCATCATCGTTCTCATCACCATCCAATTGCACATGCAAAAGAACCACGAAAGACTCCAATTAAGCATCGCATCTCCAAACGAATAACGAACGAAGGACCCACCGTTGAATAGATAATCTGTGATCAAACTCAGCACAACTGAACCAATGGCGATAAACCAAAAGTCATTAAATCCTATAATCTCAATTCTATTTTTTCTACTCGAAGACATTGTACAATTTACATTTTTATAAATGGAATCCCCTGCTTAGCTTGATAAAAAGTAAAGCCAATCCATGATGCATAAAGGACGGCAAATAGCGTCACGACCAATAGTTGTTTAGTATGTGAAGCCTTCCATTTTTTTGAGATAAAAAATGCAAAGAGTGGTATAATTTGTAATCCATGTAATCCGAAAAAATGTGCCACTCGAAGATCACCTGCAATCGTACTCCAATTTAATAATGGCAAGCCCGCTCCACCATCAGCAACACCTACATTGTGGGCACTCTGACTTATCATCTGACCTCCAATCCAACTCCCAAAAAAAACAACCAACCAACCTATCAAAATTGACCATTGCATCACCTTGCTGGTGTCCAACTTCTTTCTCATCGTATCAACAATAAATAAAATCATAATCAGTACATTGATTCCAACTAAAATCCCCATCGCTGCGAACATTAAAGAATCAAAGGGACTATCAAAATTATAATGTGACTTTACCCCTCTATATCCTTGGTATATGATGATGAAAAACTCTAGGATCATTGTAATCGCAACAGTATTATTGATAATACTTCTCTTTCTTTGGCTATATGGATAGAATGTGATAAGAAACCCTACAGAGGCAACATAGATGGCACCAGAGATTGCAAACTTCAATGGCTTAATCCAAACATTTACGCCCATCAATATTCTTTCATCTATAAAAATTCCGATGATACAAGGAACAATACAAACCAAATGAGCAAGCGCAACGAAATATAAAAGTGGACTTTGATTTTTGAGGACAGAATGTATCTTATTTAAGTATTTCATGATCTTAGTTTTTTAATGGTTTTCATAATCATAAACAATAAAAAGCCAATCGGCCCTAGCATAAAAGAACCTAAGAGACAAGGGACAATCAATACATGGTGAATGTTCAATTTCTTGTTTTCACTGATGATCCACATGCCAACCAAAAGATCAAATGCCAAGTAATGAATCCAACCCGCCAAGACTGCATTTTCTGATGTAAATAATTCCATGACCGTCTCAAGACTACTGAAGTCCATTCCATTACCCTGCTTAAGAGAAATAAAAATATAGACGAAATAGAGGACTGAAAGGACGATAGGAATAAGCTTAAAATCGATCAGAAACCGAGTGACTTTCCACTTGGGAAGGAAAATCATCAATGCCCACATAGGCATGGCGATAAGATTGGCGATTGAAAAAACTTCTGTTGGAGTCATGGTTGATGTTTTAAATAATGAATCAATGTTCTTATTACTCCAAAGATGATCCACAAATGGGATTCTAGAAAGTCTTATAAGCTGAACCATCGTATTTGCTTGATGAAGTGTCACAAAGTACAAGACACCATAGATTATTGGACTCTTAGATCATAAAACAGATATTCTGAGCAATTATTAGTCGTCATCGCGTCTTAATCCTTCATGATTACTTTTGGCAAGTCAGGTATTCTTTTTAACTTGTTATAAACCAATAATTATGAAAAACTTACTTCCTTTACTTTGCTTGCTGTTTGTGGCTTCATGTTCGGATGACCCTTTCACCAATCCAGACATCAATATGGTCGGAGAAGAAATGGATTCTCAAGAAGAAGAATTCGATTTGGCCGAACTAGAAATATTTGGCACTTGGGAATTACTAGATCTTGGACCTTTGGGTTGCCAAGGAGATCATTATACATTTAATGATGATAGAACAATTGTTCTCGAAGAGGTCTTTGATTGCGACCAAATCGTATTCCCTTCTTTATTTTCTAGATGGTGGAAAGGAACAGAAAATACTTTTACTATTCTATCTAGAGATCCTACGCAATCACTTGGTTTAGATTTACCACCAGAAGAAGGTAAAGTATACACTATTGTTTCGAGAGATGAAAACAACATACACACAACCACACCTGCTGGAGAAATTTTAGAGGCCAATCAGTGGAAAAGAGTTGAGTAAAATCTATGTTGCATCACAGCTAAGAAATAAGCCTATTACTTAAAAGTCGTCTCGCAGACATTGATAATGCAATGTTAATAGCATGCATTAAAAACAAGAATTATGTAGTAAAACAGTTAATTTCGTGTCTGTTATGAGGAAGTTCTTTTTAATGGTATCGTTTTTATATTTCTCGGTTCAGACCCAGGCCCAGATGAACTATATTGAAGATGGACCTCCTGAATTAGACGTCGTTTATACCAACGAACCCATTACCCTAGATGGTGAGTTAAACGAAAGCGTATGGTCAAAAGCTGAACCTGCCAAGGACTTCTCCCAATATTGGCCTTCTGATACAATTCGGGCATTGGGTCAAACACAAGTATATTTTGCCTACGATGACGACAACATGTACTTTGCGGCAGTCTGCCACAGTTCAGGCAACAACTTCATTACAGAGTCCTTAAAAAGAGACTACGGTTTCAGAAATACAGACAATCTGAGTATCATGTTTGATACTTTCGGAGACAATACCAACAGTCTGCTTTTTGGCGTAAATGCTTTTGGAGCTGTAAGAGATGCGACCATATCAAATGGTGGGCGTCAAAGAAATGATTTTGACAATAGCTGGGACAACAAATGGTATGGCAATTCAAAAATTTACGAAGACAAGTGGATAGCGGAAGTAAAAATTCCATTTAAGGCGATCAGGTTTACAGATGGAGTTGAGGCTTTTAGAGTGCAGATCTATCGTTATGACTCTCAATGCAATGAAATGTCGACTTGGATTCACCTACCTAGAAATCTTATCCTCATGAACATGTCGTACATGGGTGAGATAAACTGGGAGGAACCAATTGAGAAAAACGGAAACAACATTGCTGTTATTCCCTATGTAATCGGCACAAGCACCAGTGATTTTGAAGATGCGGTTGCTGACCCAAATAATAAATTCAATGTAGGAGGAGATGTAAAAGTAGGAATTACTTCAAGTCTTAATTTAGACCTTACGATCAATCCTGATTTTTCTCAAGTAGAAGTAGACCAACAGGTAACCAATCTTGATAGATTTGAAATATTCTTTCCAGAGAAAAGGCAATTCTTTTTGGAGAACGCTGACCTGTTCAGCAATTTTGGTAGGCGTACCTTAAATCCATTTTTTAGTAGAAGGATCGGAGTAGCCATTGATACATCAACAGGTGTAAATATTCAGAACCAAGTTCATTATGGAGCAAGATTGAGCGGAAAGATAAATGACGATTTGAGAATAGGTGTCATGAATTTACAAACTGCTTCAGATCCAATAAACGATGTACCTATATTTAATTATAGTGTCATTGCTGCTCAACAAAATGTATTTTCAAAATCCAACATTGCCTTTATTGCGCTCAACAAACAAGCCATCAACACCAAAGAATTGGGAGGAAGTTTGGATCCATACAATAGATTGGCTGGACTTGAATATCGCTATTTTTCAGAAGATGATAAGTGGTTTGGCAAGTTTTCATTCATGAAGGTATTTTCTGCATCGGAAAAACAAAACAACTGGGCTAATTTTACCAGCCTAGGTTATAATGTAAGAAAATTCACTTTGGAATGGGAGCATGCTTACATTGGCGATGGTTTTGACGCAGAAGTAGGTTTTGTCCCGAGAAGAGATATTTTCAATATTAGACCTAGAGCTACATTGAACTTTTTCCCGACTTCAAGTCAAGTGTCAAGATATAATGTACGCTTTGAAACCAATCAATTCTACAAATTAGGAAGAGAGTCCGATAGTATTATCAATGAATTCAGCTTGGTTGATGCCAACTATGAATTGCGATTTGATATGGATTTTAGTTCGGGAGCTAGATTCAATGTCAGAGGTAGGTATTCTGATATATTTCTACTTAATAATTTTGATCCGACCAGGGTTCAAGATGATGACATTTTCTTGGCTGCTGGGACAGACTACCAGTTTACCAACTTCACAGCATCCTATAATTCCGATGGAAGAAAAACATTTAGCTATAGAATAAATTCGACTATTGGTCAATTCTATAATGGCAATAGATTTGGTGCCAACACAGACATCAATTATCGGTTTACTCCTTATGGTATCATCACTTTAAGCGTTAATTACAATAGGATAAAATTGGCAGACCCATTTAAAGAAGCTAATCTCTGGTTGATAGGACCTAAATTCGATTTTAGTTTTTCTAAGAAGTTATTTTTAACCACCTTCGTCCAATACAACAATCAGCTTGAAAATGTAAACATAAATACAAGGCTACAATGGAGATACAAACCAGCCTCTGATATTTTCTTTGTTTATACAGACAATTATATCACTGAATCATTTGATCAGTTCACGAAAAGAAATCGAGCGTTTGTTTTAAAGGTGAATTATTGGTTAAGCATTTAAAATTAAAAATGGAGATATTTAAAAAGCACATTGCCGCAAGTAAAAATTACGTAGGAGGTAAATCTGCCGAAGAAGTAGGTGGCGGAAGAAAAATGTACAAAATGTCTTCAAATGAAAATGCTCTCGGAATTTCACCAAAGGCTGTTCAAGCGGCCAAAGATGCCGCTGAAAAATTATACCTCTACCCTGACGGCACTCCTAAAAGACTAGCACAAGCCATTGCCGAAAGTTACGGAAACCAGATAGATCATAGCCAAGTCATTATCTCTGACAGTGGATCAAGCGTGATTGAAATTATCAATCGAGGATTCTTAAATGAAGGCGATGAATATATTGTAACAAATCCTACTTTCCAACTATACAGAGTATTGGGAATTAAAATGGGTGCCGTACAAGTAGATGTCCGACTAGAAGGAGATGACTTCAAGTTAAACGTCCAAGGAATCTTAGATGCCATAACAGATCGAACAAGGCTTTTATACATCACAAACCCAAACAATCCGACTGGTACCATTTTTCCAGAAGAGCAACTAGACGAATTGTTCAATGCAGTTCCGGATCATGTCATCATCATTCATGACGAAGTATATGAAAAGTACGTAGAAGATCCTCGTTACTGCACTGCCATGAAATGGATCCTTCAAGGAAAAAACATGGTAGGACTAAATAGCTTTTCCAAAATGTACGGTATGGCAGGTATGAGATTGGGCTACGGATACACTACACCTAAACTTGCCGAATACTTAACCAAACTCACCAAACCTTTTTCAACCAATAGAATTGCGCTTGAAGCAGGTATTGCTGCGGTGAAGGATACTGATTTTTTACAAAAATCTGTTGATCATGTACACAAAGCTAAGCGGTATATGTACACTGAGCTTGACAGACTAGGTGTAAAGTATTGGAAGACAGAGGCAAACTTCATCTTGATAAAAACAGAAGAAGATCCGTTGGCATTTGAGGAATTCATGGTTACCCAAAGTATTATGGTAAGACCTGTCAATTACTTTGGTGCCGATGGTTGTACGAGAGTGACCATCTCAACAGATGAAGGCAACGAGGCTTTCATAAAAGCACTAGAGTTATTCCTGAAAAAATAGCGGAACCAAGATTCATTAATCTTCAAAGGTAATTTCAACTTCCTTGGACTGAGCACGAGCTTGGCATGTCAAGATATATCCTTCTTTCACTTCGTCATCTTCGAGTGCAAAACAAGAATCCATGGAAACTTCCCCAGAATTCGTTTTGGCAACGCAAGAAGAACATGCTCCAGCCGTACAAGAATAAGGAGGATTTTTTCCAGCGTCAATCAAGGTTTCCAAAAATGATTTGTCGTTGTCGTGTGGCAATTCAAATGTTTCGCCATCCAATGTTACTTTCAGTGTGGCTTGACCGTCAAACCCAGCTGCTGCACCTGCTGCTGCATCCGACTTTGGTGCTTCTGGTGAAGAGAAAAATTCTTTGTGAATTTGCTGGTTTTCGTAGCCTTCAACTTGGAGTATCTGCTCGGTGTATGAAATAAAATTTCCAGGACCACAGATATAAAATTCGTTCTTCCCACTTTTTGATGGGTAATCTAGCAAGAACTTTTTAATCATGTCTCCGTCGATTCTTCCTTTCAATCCTCTCCATGACATGGTTCCTTTAGAAAACAAACCTTTGATCCCACCTTTCTTTTCCTTCTTAGGCTTGGTGAGGGTATAATCCACATAGATCTGATCGCGATACTCTGTACATAATTTGTCGAGCTTCCCTCTGAAGATGATATCTTCTTCTGTACGATTTCCATAAAGTAAATAAGCACTACTCATTGGCTCCTCGATTAATAAAGATTGAATCATAGCCATGATCGGAGTGATTCCAGATCCAGCAGCGAAAAAGTAATAATCTTTTCTTGTGTCTGCATTGGGCACCAATTGAAATTTCCCTTCTGGTTTGTTGACATTTATCTCGGAACCTTCTCTAATATTATCCAACATATAGTTGGACACCTTTCCACCTGTCACCCTTTTGATACTAAAAGCCAAATGGTCTTCAGTAGGAGCAGAAGAAAGGCTGTATGAACGTCTCAATGTTTCTCCATTGACTTCTACCTCAACCGTGATATATTGACCCGCTTTCGGCTTCCAATTGAGACCATCTGCATTGGGATCGATCACAAATGTGCTTACATCGTGGGTTTCGTTGATTACTTTCTTTACTTTCAGACTATTCATTCCTCTATCTTAATTTTGGAACTGTAAATAAACATCATTTTAATATGGATTGGACCAAATTTTCCCGAAAAATCAGGCTGAATGTTTCTCCACAGCGAATTTACGACTCATGGACAAAAACAACAGAGTTGTCCAAATGGTTTTTAAAAAAGGTCATTATTACAGAAGGATCTACAGATGGCATTTGCCGAAAGGGCGATCAAGTAGACTGGCACTGGCACAATGCTGGCTCGATTGAATCTGTTACCATGCTGGAAGCAAATGGCACAGACCTTATTGGCTTCACATTTGGTGGATCGATGGAAGTACATCTAAGCATTACCCAAGATGACAACTTCTCCATTTTGACTCTCCAGCAAATAAACATTCCTACGGAAGACAAAGACAAGATGAATTTTTACGCCGGCTGCAATGGTGGGTGGACCTTCTGGTTGGCCAACCTCAAAGCCTATCTAGAACATCACATCGTACTCCACGATCCGAATCTTGGAAAACGCGATGATCTTTTTGATTTTTGCAATACCTAGTTACAAACACTTTAATGTGAATACCAAAGGTGTGTTGGGATCTATGTATCCAGGAAATCCTTTTGCACCATACCCCAATCTTGAAGGAACTAGGAATGTTGCAGAAGCACCCTTATTCATATAAGTCAAGCCTTCATTCCAACTAGGATTCATACCACCAACTTTAAAATCAATGGGTACTCCCCTTCCGTAGCTGCTATCAAATTCTTCTCCATTTAAAAAAGTGCCACGATAATCTGCTTTCACTTGATCACCTCTTTTATAATTGGGAGCATCCGTTGTTTTCTCAACATGATAATACAAGCCAGAAGGCGAACGCGTAACATCTATATTGTGAGTAACCGCGTAATCTATCAATTGGTTTTCTTCTTTCTGATCGATTGTCTGTGGTTCCCAATGGTAGTTGGTGTATAGTTTTTTAGCCAAGGGTCCTTCAGGTACTTTGTTTTCTTTTTTTGCTGGTTCTACCGTTTGATTGCCAGACTTACAGGCAGTAAAAAACAAACATCCAATAACCAAACTTGCAACAATCATATTTTTCATAAGTAAATTTATTTTTTGATTTAAACGATCGAAATATTACTCCCAAGCTTTTTTTGTGACATATACCATTCCGTTAAAAATAGCGACTATTTGATCATTTTGATTTTTAATATGCACTTTATATTTTCCGAGTTTACCATTGTAGAATTCTTCTTCCGCTTCCGCAAATAAAACATCATCGAGATTTACTTTCTCTAAGTGATTGATGTCAGTACTTATAGAGTAAGCCAGCATCCCTCTAGAGTTTGAAGCAAATGCAAAGGCACTATCTGCCAATCCAAAACTAATCCCACCGTGTGCAATTCCAAATCCATTAAGCATATCCGCACTCACCTTCATTTGAATCTTAGCATATCCCAATCTTACCTCGATGAGTTCAACACCCAACCATTTGCTATAAGCATCTTTGGCTAGCATTCTCTCTTCAACGATAATTTTAGGATCTAACATAACAATTGATTTAGGCTAGTTGCGAGTTTAATAAAAAAGGGGAAGGCCTATATCTTTCTTCTTTGTATTGTTCGTATAGTTTATTCAAGTTCATTTTAATCTGATCAAGACCAATCTCTCTTCCCCACGCAATCAGACCTTTTGGATAATTGACGCCATACTTCATCGCAATATCAATATCTTCTTCTGCCCCAATCCCCCAATATGCTGCATCCAACGCTTCATTGATCAACATTGAAATTACCCGATCAAATACTTCTTGCTTCTTGGAATGATCAATTTCCATCTGTTCTTGAATCGGAGTATCTATTCCATAGTCATAAAATCCCTTCCCCGTTTTTCTACCTAGGTGTCCCGCTGCCACCAAATTCTTTTGTACAAATGATGGTTTATATCTAGGTTCATGATAAAAAGATTTCCAAACCGTTTCTGTCACTTTAAAATTAATGTCGTGACCAATGAAATCCATCAATTCAAATGGTCCCATACGGAAGCTACCCAACTCTTTCATAGCCGTATCAATGGTCAACGGATTGGCAATACCCTCTTCATATATTCTTAAAGATTCACTATAAAATGGTCTTGCAACTCTGTTTACAATAAAGCCAGGAGTATCCTTGGCAATCACTGGCATTTTGGACCATTGTTGCATTGTCTCCATACAAGTATCCGTTATTTTGGAATCTGTTTGTACCGCTGGAATTACCTCCACCAATTTCATAATCGGTGCAGGATTAAAAAAATGCAATCCAATGAATCTTGACGAATTTTTCATTCCTGCAGCAAGAGAAGTTATTGATAATGAAGAAGTATTACTAGCTAAAATACATTCGTCAGAAACGTATGATTCAATTTCCTGAAAAACCGATTGCTTGATATCAATATTTTCAATAATGGCTTCAATAACAAGTCCAGCATCCGCTACACTACTCAAAGTATCAATCCCATAAATTCTTCCAAAAATGGCGGTTGCTTCTTGGTCTGTTATCCTGCCCTTTTCTGCAGACCTATTTAGGAAATGGTTGATTTTTTTCAGAGCGGCGGCAGTTGCATCGCTGTTATTATCGTAGAGATAAACTTCATGACCGGCTGTAGCCGCGATCTGAGCGATTCCCATGCCCATAGAACCTGCACCTATAACCGCAACTTTTTTATTAGTATTTAACATTTATGCTTTTT
Organism: uncultured Saprospiraceae bacterium; assembly: GCA_937950315.1. Lineage (GTDB taxonomy): Bacteria > Bacteroidota > Bacteroidia > Chitinophagales > Saprospiraceae > JAHDBF01. Next base: position 10,395 of record CALFDU010000056.1, read on the forward strand.
TAAACAATTCCAAAAGTAACGCTGTTATATGTTTTTTAACTACCAATTCGATATTTATGTTTGGCCTATTTAAGTCTAAAAGTGAGAAAGAAAAACTAACAAAACAGTACCAAAAGCTGCATGAAGAGGCATTTAGGCTCTCTAAGACTGATCGAACGAAGGCTGATGCAAAATTTGCGGAAGCGGAAGAAATCATGGCTCAAATCGAAAAATTGAATTAAAGTCTGATTAATTTCTCTTAAAACCTTTCTTTAGTCCTTGTCCACCTTTACATTTGTTGAAAATTTGTAAATGAGGGCAAAGATCTTAGCAGTTTTTTTATCATTTCTCAGTATTTCCTTGTTTGGTCAGATCGACCAAGAGTACGCTACCCGTACTGCTCATCTACAAGTAAAATCTAGTAATAGCGTATCAGAAGTTGAAGCCAACAACTACCAAGTATACAGCAACATTGATTTTGAAGAAAAGACCATCAGTTTTGTTGGATTAATGAGTGCTTGGGAATTTGAACTAGGAGCTATTGACAGAGCCTTCAATAGTGACAGAATCAACTTATCTGATTATCCAAAATTTACCTACGAAGGTAGACTAAGAGGTAAAACCAAATTTAACAAGCCTGGTCGATATGAAATTAATGTTTTAGGAAACCTTTATATAGGATCCTACAAAAGAGTGACTCCTGCCACTGGTGTCATTTATATCAAAGAAGACGGAACCATAGATGTTGAATCAGATTTTTCATTTGAAATAGAACCTGAAACATTGGAGACTGTCAACAAACTGATGAAAGAAAGACTACCAGGTATTATACCTGTAGATACTGAAACATTGGGTATCTCAAGATTGATCGAAATAAATTTGTTCCTCACCTATACTCTACAGTAAGATGAAAAAATTCCTTAAAGTTCTTTTGGTACTTGTCATCATATTAATCATTGGAATAGTTATATTTTTCAATCTTCCAAAATCAAATATCAAGAAGAAAGATGCCGCTTTCGCGATGAAATCTCACATCATATATCAGGCCTTCAATAAAAATGAAGCGGCTGCAAACAAAAAGTACCTAGGAAAAGTATTTGAGATTGAAGGAAAAATTCTTGATAAGGCTATAGATAGAAGAGATGCTGGTGTTGTAAGATTAAGCCAGAGTAAAAAATCTCAAGTCATGATTACGCTAAGCAATGATCAGACTACCAAACTCGCAAATTACAATGTGGGTGATATGATCAAAGTAAAAGCAAAGTGCAATGGCTATATCCAAGAAGTTGTTTTCGACAAAGGGATAATCGTAGAATAGAACGCTAGTCTGTCATTTCTGCCACAGACATCATTGCATCTTCTACCTTGTGAACCATAGCTGTGTACCGAGGATCTCTCTTGACCATTCTATCCCGGACAAGCGGAAGATCTACTGGAATATGCTCGACAAATCTTGACGGTTGGGCTTTCATAATATAGATATCATCCGCTAGGTAAACCGCTTCTGAAATATCATGGGTTACGAATATAATTGTCGATTGAAACTTATGCCAGATGCTTGTTAGCAAATCTTGCATCTGCAATCGAGTCCGTATATCCAAGGCACCAAAAGGTTCATCCATCAATAAAATCTCAGGATTGGCCAATAGGCTTCTCGCAATGGCTACACGTTGAAGCTGACCTCCAGACAAAGTCGGATATTGAGCAAATTTACCTTCATGACCTTCAAGGCCTACCATCTTAATCAACTCCATGGCTCGATCTTCTCGTTCGCTTTTGGCAACTCCCTGGTATCGTAAAGCCAGCGCTACATTTTCCAAAACGGTCATCCAAGGCAATGAAGAATACTGCTGAAAAACCATACTCACTCTTTCCGCACTACTTACTTGTTTGCCCTTGACCATAACAGTCCCTTCAGTCGGTTGCTGCAGATTGGCAATGTATCTTAATATGGTTGACTTACCTGCACCGGACATACCAAGTATGACGACAAACTGTCCTTGATCAGGCTTGTCTTCAATCATGAAGTCAAGGTTCTTTATAATAAAATTATTCCCACCATCGTAGCTCTGACCGATTCCTCTCAGCTCAATGATGTTGTTTTGAGATGGATTATCAGGAAACAGGCTCATTGGTTGCTACTTTTGGTTTACGTTTATTAAGGCCTTGCACAATGCACCAAACCTTATAAACAAGAATAGAAATAAATATGGTATGGACTACCCACACAGTATCTGCAAATAAATAACTCAATGGCTTGACACCTAAAAAGCCAGAAAACTCATTGATGGCGAGTAATAAATAAACGCCTAGAAGAACCCATCCAAAAATCATGAAGCCAAAATCCATTGCTGAATCAAATACAGATGGTTTCTGAATTTTTGAAGAGTGCTTTTCTTTTATCTGATATTTATGCGGAAAAAATCTCTTGTCTAAGTAAACAAAAAGACGATCTTGAATCAATCCAATAATGATGAAGATGATCAAAATCGCAAAAGTCTTATCAGGTCTTCCTTGCTTACGTCCCACATTATAAATAAGAGAACCCAAACCTCCTTGGCTTGCAATTCCTTCTGCAACGATGATATAAGTCCATGAGATGGCAGTCAATACTCTGATGTCATCTGACAACTTAGAAAGCACTGCAGGGATATACACCGTTCTAATCGTCTGCCAATCAGTGGCTCCAATAGTATAAACCGTTTTTAGAAAAACATCTGACACCTCACTGATTCGTTGCACAATGATAGGAGTCAAATAAATGATAATTCCGAAAGCTAGAAAATTAATCTTTGAGCTCGCTCCGATTCCAAATGCTACGATAAACAATCCTGTAATGGCAGTAAGAGGAATAAAACGAATCGCATCAACCTGAGCCTTAAACGCCGCATTTAAAACTGGATACAAGCCTATTAAAAACCCAAAAGGCAATGCAATTGCTAAGGCAATAATATATCCTCCAAAGTTATAACCAAGAGACAAGCACAGATTCTTAAACAGCTCATTGTCTGCCATCAAATCACCGAATGCTCCTGCTACTTTACCTGGACTAGGAAGTATTCCTGAAGGAACCATTGGATCTGCTCCTGAAGTAAAAAATACCCAGATCATCAGCGTCACTAAGAAGCCGATGATACCGAATATTATTCCTTGTTGAGAGCTATAGGTTCCTCTCAATTTAAACATCCATGACATATGGAGTTCTTATTTTTTAGTTAGATGCAATCAACTGAAAATCAGTTCTTCTATTCTTTGCTTTACAATTATCGTTCTGATTGCCTTCACAACCTGCAACCGGTTTGTCAGGACCATTTCCAACAACAATAAATCTGTTAGAATCCATTCCGTATTCAGACTTAAGATAGTCTGCAACGGATTTAGCCCTTCTTTCTGAAAGCACCATATTATTGGCTCTCTGACCTACATTGTCCGTATTCCCTTCTATTCTTACTTTCATGTTGGCAAATGATTTTGCTGTTTCTGCAAACTGGATATCAATGATCGTTTTTGCATTTGCGTCAAGCGTATATTTTCCTGTAGGGAATGAAATACTTACTGGCTTTGAAGCCACTGGAGCTGCTTGCTTCTCTGCTACTGTTGCAGGCTTGAAAGATTTGCTTTTTTCTGAAGCATAAGCTGGGCCATCCAGTTTAGCCGCTTGTACAGCACCAGTCCAGATTGCTGATCTCCAGTTTGGAGCCATTTTTTCTGCATCCCCTGTTTCTACAAATCTTTTAGCCATGGTTCCATACAAGTCTTTTCCTTGCTGTCCTTTGTAACTAGGATTCAAACCAAAGAAATCCAAGTTGTCTCCATGACCTGTCCAATATACTGTAGACATCATACCCAATGCATCTTCAGTAGATAAACCATTTAATTCTGCAAGGTACTTAGCCGCTTTTTCTTGATTGGCAGGCTGAGAATTCAATTCAGCCACAGCCTTCATCCATCCTTCGTAAAAACCCGTAAACATTTTTCTTTTAGCATTGATCACTTCTTGCTTAGCAAACATGATATCACCGATAATGTGTGATTGATCTACCGTCGTCAAAAGTGTGCTTGATCCTTTTACATCTCTTGTTGCAATAATATCATCCGGACTCCATACCACTGCTGCATCTACATCCTTGGTTCTGAATAATTCAGCTGCTTTAAAGTTGTCAGAAGTTTTGATCACATTTACATCGTTATAAGACATACCCGCTGCTTCTAAACTGTAAGACAAAAGCGTCTGTGCAGGTGAAGGCACTGCTACTGCTATATTTTTTCCTTTCAAATCATTTACAGAGTTAATCCCTCTTTTTACAATTACAGCATCTCCCCCTCTTGACCAGTCAACTTGCATAAATGCTTTTGGACCATATTCATTGATCGCATCAGGTGCGGTATACAATGGAAAAGCATCAGCGGTCTGCACCAATACGTCATATTCACCTGCGATCCATGCATCCAAAGCATTACCGAGGTCATTCTCTAAAATAAATTCAACTTTGAATCCGTAGTCTTGGTAAAATCTACTTCGGATGGTTGCTTGAGCACCTTCGTTGAAGTACAGTCCTGGAGCATATCCACCCCATGAAACCAATTGGACTCTTAATGTATTATCATCGCTTCCACCACTAGCTCTATTTCCAGCTGAAGAAGACCCGCTGGTTGATGATCCAGTTGTTGCTGAACCATTTGATGAAGTTTCAGTTCTATCACCTTCACTTGAAGCTTTTAAATCTTTACCAAACTGAGTAGAACCCATGATGTAGGTAAATGCGAAATAAAGGGCAGCAACAATTAAAAAGGTAATAAGAAGTTTGGAAAATGTTGTTAATCTTTTTGCCATTAGAAATGATAGTTTTTTAGAAATCTAAATTTATTAATCAAAGAATCCATCGTATTGGTTTGTTCTTCCCAATTCGATTTTTTCTTTTGTTTTTATTGGTTCGGTCAAGTCTAGGGTGTCATCATCACTTTCACTATCCAAAAGGATTTGATCTTTGGCATCACCAAGCAGCAATGAAGTTGATTTCTTCTCCCATTGCTCAAGCATCGCAAGTCCTTTTTCTTCAAAGATTCCATTCTGAAGATCGATTGACTCCATAAATTCTTGGGACATTTCCATAAACTGCTCCATTTCTCCCACTTTGCCGCTCACATCATCGGCTACAGCTTCAAGCGCCTGATCAAACATAGCTCGCTTATCCTTGTCTCCTTTGATGATGCTCATAGCAGATTTCATCGCCGAGTTGGATGCCTTTATCGCTTTGTATTCTTGTTCTTTGATGGATACTTGGTCATCGATGTCTTCTACCAAGATTTCCGAATTTTTGTACATCTTATTAAGTACCTTATAAAGCACATCCATTTTTTTGTACAACGTTTCCAGCTTGATGTTGGATTCTTTTAATCGGCCTGCCTTTCTACTTTTTAGAATCAAAATCTGTTCGTTCTTCTGATCACGAGCGGTTTTGGCTAGGGCTATATTAGAATTAATATCTTTTTTGTTGTTGTGAATCATTTCACCCAGCTTGTGCATCTGGCCTCGTAGTTGATGCATCTGCTTTCTCATCTTCTTAAGATTCTTTCTTAAGTCGTCGATATAATTTTTTAGAATACCTATTGGATCGATTTGGATAAAGAGACCTGTGATCCATCGCATGGCACTTTTGTACATATACGATATTAGTGTACGTGTCTTACTGTCCAAGGCCATAAATACCAGCACGCCCAAGGTTCCAAAGAGTACTCCTTTTCCTAGACCTGTCGCTAAAAACTTGATTATTACTCCTGATAAACTTGAAATCAAAAATCCAGCCCCTAGCATAATCGCCAAAAGAAAGACTATCCCCACTACCCCTTCGGGCTTTTTCCAAAATGATTTTTGTTTGTATGAATCTGGCATCCGTTAACCTATTGAATAAGGACAAAAATAATCATTTATAACAACATATTGCCTGCGATTAAGATTCCCAAGCGTCCAGTATTTCGAGAAAATAGCTGTTTTTGCCGATGAAGGTCAATAATTCAGTCTTCGTGGAGCTCCAAATTCCATTTAGAAATGCTTTTTCATCTTTTCTAGATCGGCATTAATTTGATCTACAACGATGTGGTAGGCGGCATAAAAGCCAGTCTTTGTAAGATGAATTTTAGAAGCATCGTTGTCGGCTGCCTTCTTGGTCTGAGCAAGTGCTTCCTGTTCTTTGGTAATTTCAGCCTTCAATTCTTCAATCCTCTTTTGCTTGGAATCGATACTTGCTTCCATTTTTGCAATGCTTTCCTGTCTGCCTGCCACAACTTTTTGTTGCTGATTGGTCAAAGCATCTTGAAATTTCTTTTCTTCTTTTTGAAGGACACCGATATAGTGCTGAGCACTTGATATCAATTTTTCAGGAGTCCCTCCCATCGTTTTTGCCATGGCTAATGATGATTTGAACATCGTAGCTTCATCCATATTCATATCATCGATCGATTGCAATGACTGTTTATACTCAAGATAATCGAACCCTTCCAGATTGGCTTCTTCCAAGGCTTCCAACAATCGATTGATAAATTTTTCATCAGGTTTACCTTCTCCTTTCGGTATCGGGGTAGTATCTACCTTTATTTTAGGAGCAGTTGGTGCACTTTTGGCTTGTGCTTTTGGCGCTGCAGGATTGGCTTTTGCTTGACCTTCTTTATTCGTTTCATCCTCTACTACAAAAAGTGATTTCAATTTCTTTAACATCGCTATTTTTTCTTTTTATGAGCCTTTCGGCAAATGAAGTCAATTATAAAAACGTCATTGTTTCTCAAACAGCTTCGAGATTGGAAAATAATGATAAATTTAGTAAATCAAACAAGAAGCATGTATAAACATAAATTTAATAAACGCGTAAGATATAGTGAGACAGATAAGATGGGCTTTTTGTATTATGGCAACTACCCAGCACTTTATGAGATTGGACGGGTCGAAATGATAAGATCACTGGGGTTAAGTTACCAGAAAATGGAAGATGAAATGGGTATCATGCTACCAGTTGTGAATCTTGAGGTTAGATATTTATTACCAGCCTATTACGATGAAGAATTAGAGATACATACCATATTGGATGAAATGCCGGGAAAAATAATTTTATTTAGACACGAGGTATACAACCAAGAAAAGACCTTGATCAACAAAGCCACAGTCAAGCTGTTCTTTACCGACACCAAAACCAACAAACGAATATCAGCACCCAGTAGCATCACTGATGCATTAAAAGAATACTTTTAATGATGAACAACATAGAGTCATTACCAATAATCAAACAAGCACTGGATATATCCAAAAGGATAAAAGTTCCTGGCTTTAAAGGTATGTCTGTGTATGAAGTAATTTCTTTTGTGGTCAATGAAGCATCAAAAGATGCCATTTATACAAGGGCCAACTCAGTGGCATTCAGTTTTTTCATGGCCATTTTCCCTACTGTGATTTTCTTATTCACACTAATTCCATATTTACCTGGTACTCAGAATTTCATCCAAGTAATTAGCGATTCAACCCAAAATATACTTCCCAAAAATGCACATGACTACTTGTTTGAAGTAATAGACGGCGTTGCCAACACCAACAGAGGTGGGTTGCGTTCCTTAGGAGCCGTACTTGCTTTATTCTTTGCATCTTCTGGTATGCTGACATTGATGAATGGATTTGATAAAAACTATACGGTTTTTAAGAAAAGAGGATTTTTGCTAAAGAGGGTTATCGCTGTGTATCTCACAATCATGATGACTTTACTATTCCTTTTCTCTTTTGTACTGATCGTACTAGGCAAACAATTAATAGGTTTAGGGATAGAATATTTTGGAGTAGAAAACTATGCATCGATTACATTTTTCATCGCAAGAATTCTAGGTATTGTGACTATTTTTTATCTAGGGATAACGCTTATTTATCGACTAGGTCCGTCACTTATTCGCAAGGTCCCATTTTGGAATCCGGGGGCGATATTGGCAACAAGCTTTTCATTGCTTTCTTCTTTTGGCTTTGCATTCTTTGTAAACAACTTTGGTAGATACAATGAAATTTACGGTTCGATTGGTGCACTGATTGTTATCATGATTTGGTTACAGATCAATGCTTACATTATTGTAGTAGGATTTGAATTGAATGCGAGTGTGGCGGTGCATGAAGCGAGAAAGGTTGAAGGGTAAGAAAAAAACTTAACTCAAATCGACATAACACTCCTGCGTAAAAGCTGGAACACATACACACAAAAAGACCAAATCTTCGTTACCAATATTGGCTATTCGTTGGGCCATTTCTGGTGGTATTCTTACTACGTCGCCTGCCACAACTTTTTGCTTAACCTTGTGATCCAACTCTACTTCCCCTTTTCCAGAAAGAATGTAATACACCTCTGAGGTTCCAGTTAATTTGTGCAGTTGTGTGCTTACACCAGGCTCAACCCTTGCCCTTGCGATTGATTGAGTCGGATCGTCTGACTCATTCAAAATTTCGAGAATGGCACATTTCTCTTCGGTTTCAAACTCATCCTGCTCTTTGGGCGTCTTGATCAATAATTCCATTATCTATTCTTTGGTTTCTAAAAGTAAGATAGTTTATGTAAATTAAACTTGCTTAAAAAACTTTTAGGCGATAAAAGATATAAAAACAAAACCAATGAGATATACACTACTTGCTTTTCTAGCCATCCTGCTGTCATTTTCTTTAGAGGCGCAGAATTCGGAAATAGAAAAAACATTTGCCGATAAGGCAGATGAAATAAACGAAAAAGTTATTGAATGGAGACGCTACTTCCACGAAAATCCAGAGCTTTCCAATAGAGAATTTAATACCTCCAAAAAAATAGCAGAGCATCTGACCTCACTAGGAATGAAGGTAACAACAGGAGTTGCCAAAACAGGAGTTGTCGGAATCCTAGAAGGTGGGCAACCGGGACCAGTGATCGCATTAAGAGCAGACATAGATGGTCTGCCTGTAAAGGAAAGAACGCCGGTTGCCTTTGCTTCAAAAGCCAAGGGAACTTACCAAGGCAATGAAGTAGATGTGATGCATGCTTGTGGACATGATACACACATTGCCATCTTGATGGGTGCCGCTCAAGTCTTATCAGAAATGAGAGAAGACATCAAAGGAACTGTGAAATTTATTTTTCAACCAGCGGAAGAAGGGGCACCTGAAGGCGAAGAAGGTGGTGCTGAGTTAATGGTAAAAGAAGATGTCATGAACAATCCGAAAGTGGATGTGATTTTTGGATTACACATAAACTCTCAGACTCCAATTGGGCAAATCAAGTTCAAGCCAGGGGCTACGATGGCATCTTCTGATTGGTTTACCATCAATGTCCAAGGAAAACAGACACACGGTTCGCAACCTTGGTCTGGTGTTGATCCGATTGTTGTCAGCTCTCAGATTATTCAAGGGCTTCAGACGATTGTAAGTAGACAATCTAGATTGACAGATGCTCCAGTGGTAATTACTGTTGGAATCATAAAAGCAGGTGTTAGAGCCAATATCATTCCCGAGTCTGCGTATATGGAAGGAACCATCAGAACCTTGGATTCAGACATGCAGAAAGATGTACATGAAAAAATCAGAAGAACGGTGAAGCTCATTGCAGAAAGTGCAGGAGCGACAGCAACGGTTGATATCGACACCAAAACCTTGGTTACGTTTAACGATCCTGATTTAACATATTTTGCAGTAGAAAGCTTGCAGAAGGTGGTGGGTGAAGACAATGTCGCATTATCGCCTTGGACAACGGGTGCAGAAGATTTCTCATATTATGGAGAACACGCGCCAGCTTTTTTCTTCTTTCTAGGTGGTATGACTCCAGGAGATGAAAATGCTGCTCCACACCATACACCGGATTTTAAAATTGATGATAGTGGATTGCACCATGGTGTAAAAGCATTTTGTCAACTGGTATTTGATTATGGGAATAAGAGTAACTAAAAAAAGGGAATGATGAATCAATTGATTCATCATTCCCTTTTTTAGCTATCGTTTTAATTCCCTCACACCAACATTTGCGCAAGCATAATAAACAAATAACTATACAGCTACCGAATGATCACGCAATGCGTCATTCAATGACGTCTTCTTATCTGTGCTCTCTTTACGTGTCCCGATAATCAATGCGCAATTGACATTGTAACTACCTGCAGGAAAAGCCTTTGGATATGATCCTGGAATAACAACCGATCTTTCTGGAACTACTCCTTTGTAGGTAACAGGCTCACTTCCACTCACATCAATAATATGAGTACTCTTGGTAAGTACAACACCAGCACCCAATACCGCCTCCTTCTTTACCACCACACCTTCTACTACAATCGCTCGCGAGCCAATAAAACAATTGTCCTCAATGATCGTAGGTGTCGCTTGCAATGGTTCCAATACACCACCAATCCCTACACCACCAGAAAGGTGAACGTTGCGTCCGATCTGTGCACATGACCCAACTGTAGCCCAAGTATCTACCATGGTTCCGGCACCAACCCATGCACCAATATTTACATAGCTCGGCATCATAATAACTCCTGACTCAAGAAAGGCTCCATGTCTTGCAATAGCATGCGGAACTACCCTAACGCCTTGCGACTTATAATCTTTTTTCAATGGTATCTTATCGTGAAATTCCAATGGACCACATTCAATTGTTTCCATTTTTTGAATCGGAAAATACATGACAACCGCTTTCTTGACCCATTGATTCACTTGCCAGCCATCAGCAGTTGGTTCAGCCACCCTCAACTTTCCTTTGTCTAACAATTCCAAAACATCACGGACTGCTTTCTGAGATGAATTGCTTTCTAATAGAGTACGATCATCCCATGTTGCTTCGATGATAGTTTTTAATGCTTCCATTTTAAAATTTAATTAAACTGTCTTTTATAGGATAAATCTCATGGCTATCACCTGACCTATAAGTCCAACCAACAACCCTCCATAGACTTCTCTAGGGATATGAGCTCCCAAAATCAATCTTGAAGTAGCCACCAGTCCAGATATGAAAATCAATAATACGAGGATAAACATGAGATGTATGTTGTATTCTACCCCATTCCAAACAAATGAAGCAGCACCAAATCCAAAATTTTCGATGAGAATCAAATAACCGGCCAATAAACCGCCCATTCCAATCGTATGAAGGCTAATTTTCTCAATAATATTGATGACAAAGCCCATAAACAGGGATATCGTAGCTCCCAACATAAAACAGGTTAGAAATGGAGAAACTTGGTTAGAATTGATAAAATTGACCGTCAACCAGAGATAGCAAACCCCAATTATGATAAATGGACCGATCCGATCCGTTTTATTTTTCATATCCAACCCATCTATCATGCCCAAAAATCGCATCATAAGTACACCTACGATCGGTATTACTGCGCTGACCATGGCCATAGAAATAAAGAATATCCCTTGCTCGGTCTTGGAGTAATTGGCAAATTGGAAGGGGTTAACGAGGAGTAGTAATCCATATGCATACGTCAATATGTATAGTGGATGAAAAACAAAGGAAATTAGATTAGCAAATATCTTTAACATAGAAATAGCAAAGTTAAACCATTTCAGTGCTTCAAATAATTAAAGATTAAGAAAATTGCAACATTATAGATGTAACTTTGATTTTGAAAATTGCGTTAAGAATATAAAGGTGATTATGCGATTACTAACAACATTGATGGTTTTACTTGTTTCATGTGTAATGATGGGTCAAGATCCAGTATCTGAAGACCAGATTGCCGTAAAAGATACAGTTATCAGTACCTCCGACAACGATCTCAATATCTTTAAGACTGAGGTTCAAGGTCAGATCGTAACCGCCATGGTTACTGAAACTGGCGATACTTTATACATGGCAGATCTTGCCGATGTAAGTATCACTTCGCTTCGCTCATTCAAAGACGATGCAGATTATCGCAAATATGTCCGTTTTAAGCATTACGCTGCTGTAGTATATCCATACGCCAAAGAAGCAATCCGTATTTTTAGAGAGACCGAATATGCTACCAAGAATCTCTCAAAGAGAAAAAGGAAAAAGGCCATTAAGAAGTTGGAAGAGGAATTGCGCGCTGAATTTGAAGGACCACTAACCAAAATGACCAAACTACAAGGCAAGATTATGATTAAGATGATCGAGCGAGAACTTGACAAACCAATGTATGATCTTATTGCAGGACTAAGAGGTTCATTTACGGCATTCTACTGGCATAACTTTGCCAAGTTATACAGTTACGATTTAAAGGAAGGATACAACGAAGGAGATTATGAAATTCTTGATGCAGTACTTCAAGATTTTGACATATCTTACAGAATCGAACAAGATAATATAAACAACTAGTCTTTGGAAATTCAGTCTTTTGTCGGTTATACTGGCAACATAAAATGGGAAAGTCCTTCTAATATTGCATTGGTTAAGTATTGGGGAAAATATGGACGTCAATATCCTCGCAACGCATCCATCAGTTTCACGCTCAATAACGCCAAGTCTATCACGACTTGTAACTATGAGGTTCTACAGAAGTCGCAAGAGGAAATACAATTAGATTTTACATTTGAAGGGAAGCAGAATGATGCTTTCGCAAATAAGATTAAAAAGTTCTTTGCCTCTATCAATGATGTTTTTCCGTGGATCCATCAGGTGAAGTTTGTCATTGAAAGTAAAAATACATTTCCTCATTCAACTGGAATAGCTTCTTCTGCTTCTGCAATGTCTGCACTGGCTTTATGCTTGTGTAGCATACATGAAAAACTTGGCTATGAAGGACATGACTTTTTCCAATTGGCATCAACTGTTTCAAGATTAGGAAGTGGTAGTGCTTCTCGCTCTGTGTATCCTGGACTTGCCTTATGGGGAGAACATGCAGAGATTAATGGAAGCAGTAATGACTATGCAATTCCATATGGAGACAAAGTCGCTGACGTCTTCAAAAATTATCATGATGATATCCTAATCGTGAGTAAAACCGAAAAATCAGTTTCATCAACAGCTGGTCATGCCCTTATGGAATCAAATCCATATTCGCAAAGTAGATATAAAAGTGCCAATGAAAATTTGAGCGCACTGCTGAAAAGTATGGCAGAAGGAAATCTAACAGATTTTATCGATTTGGTAGAAAGAGAGGCACTCACCTTGCATGCGCAGATGATGTGCTCTACTCCATCATTCATCTTGATGGAACCGAATACACTAAAAATGATAAAGCGCATTCAATCCTTCAGAGCAGAAACCAAAGTTCCGGTCTGTTTCACCCTTGATGCTGGTCCCAACATACACTTATTATATCCCCATGAATACAAAGACCAAGTAAATACCTTGATTTCTGAAAGGCTTATCAGTCTGACTGAAAATGGTGCTATAATAAAAGATTTGGTAGGTCAGGGACCAAAAAATGAGGCTATCTAGGCACAATTTGCTTATTGATGCGTTATCATTTTAACTTCTATTTAATGTTTGATCACTTTTGCAAAAATCATAAGTAGCCAATAAGAACGTTGATATTATAAATATTTATATAAATAGTATCAGTAGAAACCCTTAGGCAACTTTGAACTTTTAGGCTTAAATTAGTATCACACTTAGAATCACAACTCATGAGAATATCATTAAAACTTGGAGTCTTGGCTTTAGTCCTTCTTACACTCTCCTCGTGTGTATCAAAGAAAAATTTTCTCGCTCTTCAGAGTGAAAAAGACGAGTTGGCCACCAATATCGAACGGATGCGCATTGATCTGCAGTCACAGATTACTGAGCTCAAGGAGGAAAATGTAACACTTAATCAAGAAAAAGAAAATCTAAATGAAAATTTGGTAAACCTAGAAACTCAATTAACTGACACAGAAGAAAAAGTAAAAGAAGTTGAGTTTAACCTAAAAGAAAAGCAATATCAAATATCACAATTGTGGAATGAAATGGATGCTGCTTTTACCGGTGTAGAAGAAGCGATGACCACCAGTAATGAAAGAATAAAAGAACTTGAAAATTTCTTATACCTAGATTTGGATGAAGTTCCAGGATTTGAATCAGGATCGGATTCTGTCAATGCTGACGATACCGAAACGCTAAAGAAAATTGCCGCTATGCTCCTTGAGAATCCTGCCGTTACCATGGTTATCGAAGGCCACACTGACAGCAGACCAACCAAGAGTGATAAATATAGAGACAACTGGGATTTATCAGTTTCAAGAGCTACACAAATTGTTAGAAAACTAGTAGAACTTGGTGTAAATCCTAAGCAGTTGATCGCCTCTGGCCGAGGTGAATATATGCCAAAGGTTTCCAATGATGAAAACGATCCTGAGGCACAAGAAGCCAACAGAAGGACTGAGTTCATCATCGTCCCAAATATTGGTAAAATCTACAAGGTTTACAAAAACCGTAAACAACAAAACCCTTAGGATTATAAGGCCTAAGAACAGAACCTCAAAAAACAAAGATTAAGTACTAGACATTGACAAAACCAACTGGAAGAAAGATTAGCATTGAGGCTATGCCTCATGCCGTGAAAGGAGAGATCCAATTAGGAGGTTCAAAATCAATTGCCAATCGAGCTTTGATTATTCAAGCTTTGTGCAATGAATCATTTGATATCAACAATTTGTCTGATAGCAAAGATACTGTAACCCTAAATAATTTGCTAAAGCAAGAAAGCGGTGATCTAAATTGTGGTCACGCTGGCACCTGCTTTAGATTCATGACCGCTTACTTAGCGACCAAGGAAGGTGAGCACATATTGACCGGAAGTGACAGGATGAAACAAAGACCAATAGCTCCTCTTGTCAACGCCTTGAATGATTTAGGAGCGAATATCAGTTACCTAGAAAACCAAGGTTATCCACCTCTAAAAATTGGAAGCCCAAAATCAGAATGGAAGGATAATGTAAGCATAGATGGTACCATGAGCAGTCAGTTTATTACTGCCCTACTTCTCATCTCACCGACTCTACCAAATGGCCTAAAAATCAATATCGTTGGTAATTTGGTTTCAATTCCATATGTCGAGATGACATTAAAAATGATGGAATATTTTGGTATTCAATCATCATGGGAAGGGCAGAATATATCAATCAAAAAGCAAAATTATCAAGCCAAACCATTTACAGTGGAAGCAGACTGGTCTTCGGCCAGTTATCTATATAATTTTGTGGCGCTCAATCCCGATTCTAAAATCACCATCAATGGATTGTTTGAAAAAAGTCTACAAGGTGATTCTGAGATTCAAAATTTTGCAACACCACTTGGAGTTAAATCTACTTGGACCAATGGTAAGTTGGTTATAGAAAATACGCCAGATCATGAAGAAGTATTTGAATACAACTTTATTAGACAGCCTGACTTGGCACAATCGATTGCATGTATCTGCGCTGCAAAAAATATAATAGGTGTTTTTACAGGACTACAAACACTTTTTATAAAAGAAACAGATCGCGTAAAGGCACTTCAAAATGAACTTGCCAAAGTGAACATCGCGATGAGTAGAATACCCAAAAGTTTAAACAATAATGGGCAAGGTGACTCATACGTTATAGAAGGAAATTATCAAGACCCAACTTCAGAATTTAAAACCTATCAAGACCATAGGATGGCTATGGCTTTCGCGTCTTTTGCCACAAGAAGCAACATCATCATTGAAGAACCAGATGTGGTTATAAAATCCTTTCCTCGATATTGGGAAGAAATGAATAATTTAGGTTTTTCTATTAAGGATATATAGAATTATTTGGGATCAAGAATTCGCATTATGAAGTTCTCACGTTAAGACATAAAAAAAGCCATTGTGTTTCCACAATGGCTTTCATAATTTATCTGCAATAGATTACTTTTTCAAAGCATCTCTAATTTCAGTCAATAATGTTTGATCAGCAGTCGGAGCTGGAGCCGGAGCTGCACCCATAAACTTGATCTTCATTTTACCTAAAACAAATAATACCCATCCAACTATCAATAAGTTGATGATCGTGTTAATCCACTTTCCGTAGTTGATCGCATTTGCTGGCTTATCTCCTTCAGCTGGATCCAATATATACTTCATGTCAGCAAAGTCGATTCCACCTGCAAAGTGTCCTACGATCGGCATGATGATATCTGAAACGAAACCATTGACTACAAGTCCAACAGCTCCTGCAAGAATAACTGCAATTGCAAAATCAATTACATTCCCCGTAAAAATAAATTCTTTAAATTCCTTTAACATGTTAATCTGTTTTGTTTACTAAATTATTAAGCTCGATTATAAAAATACAAATTTAAATTTTTTATATATAAAAAATTACTGAACAACAATATTAACAGTTGCTTCGTCCTCGTTTCCAGAGGTATCCACAGCCCTGATAGTGATGTCATAGTCACCTACTGCTGTATTTGGGTCTAGTGTAAGTTGGAAATTAAATGGAAAATCCGTTGGTTCTTGAAACTCTGAGATGGTTTCATCAAGCCCAAGTGTAGATGAAATTATTACAACACTTCCTAAAGCTACATCATCTGTCGCTCTGCCTACGATTTCTACTACATCAGCCACTGTAAAGGCATCTCCGTCATTTGGAGAACTTATTTGAATGTTGGGATTTACGATATCTCCATCTTCAGTACAAGCACTAAATCCAACAAACATGAGGATTAGAAGGCTTAAAAACGTTAATTTCTTATTCATATTAATCTTTTGTCTTACTAATTTTATGACGTCTAATATTATAAAAGTATCATCTTTATATTAGAGTATTGCTAATATGTCCAAAAAATTAAATTCCCTTGAAGAAAAGTGAAGCAAGAATCAGAATCAAATTCCATTCTTTACCAGCATTTGGTCTCATAATATTGTTTCTCATCTCTAGTTTTTCAACAACATTTGCGCAAGCAAAAAAATCCATTCAATTAAATGATGAACATCTAAAATCCATCTTTTCAGATCATCGTATTTCATCAAAGAGAGAATACCAAATAACCATTCCTTCAGCTGACGGGACGCTCTTACCCGCTATAATTATGGATGATCAATTGTTAGGAACTGACATTCAGGCTCAATTTCCAAATCATCATAACTTTAAAATTGTAAAAATTAACGGACAAAAAGCTTCAGGTAAAATATTGATCACCCCTGAAGGTATTTTTGTCACTCACCACACCAAGGATGGAATCGCAAGCATCTACCCAGATCCAATATCCAATTTATATGTTTTAGAAAAAGGAATGCATGACAAAGAAGCAATCATATGCGGTGTCAAAAAAACAATCCAACAAAACGAAGTCAGAAACATCCTGACCAACAATGGCGACTTTCTGCGCTCATATCGAATGGCAGTAATTACAACAGGGGAATTTTATCAAAACAACGGAAACAACGATTCTGCTGTCCTTGCATGGGTCATTTATGCGATGAATGGGCTGAATACGATTTTTGAAAATGACATAGCCATACGTTTTGACTTAGGAAATAGAATTTTTCTATACAACAATCCCAGCAATGATCCATTTGTACCCAATACAAATTTCGATGATCGAACAAATCAAGCTGGTCTTGCTCTAGCCGATAGATTCAATATCAATGAGTATGATATCGGGCATGTTTTTCACAACCACCTTACCAACCCCAATTGGCAATCCGGTGGAGTTGCACAACTTGCATCACTGTGTCTCGACCAGATGAACAATGGATCTCCTAGCAAAGCAAGAGGTTGGTCTGGAGCATTCTCCAATCAAGAAAATCGTTGGATTCAATTATTGGCACATGAAATTGGACATCAATGTGGAGCTCACCATACTTTTAATGGAGAAGGAGAAGCATGCGATGATGCCATTTCTGATGGACATTCATTTGAAATAGGAAGTGGCTCAACCATCATGTCCTATCAGGGAATATGCGGAGCAATACAAAATATCCCTTCACAAGCTGAAGCCGACAACTATTTTCATGTGGACAACCTCTTCGACATGCTCAGCCATGTGCAGAACAGTGCGTGTCATGGTACCATAACAACAGGAAATAATTTCCCGACGGTCGATCCAAATCCATGCGGTGTAAACCAATTTCGTATACCAAAAGATACGCCATTTAGATTAAGTGGAGCGGGCTCGGATCCAGATGGCGATGCTATTACATACTGTTGGGAACAATACGATGAAGACGGAAATGGAACCAGCACGCAAGGAGAAATAGGTACTCAAGCATCAAATAATATTGTTGGACCAAATTTTAGAAGTTTTCCTCCTAGCAATTCACCAGAAAGAATATTTCCTTCAATGAATACGCTTGTCAGTTTTAGCAATGATCCATTTGAAGCATTGCCCAGGAACGCAAGAGAACTCAATTTTAGATTGACTGTCAGAGACAACAATCCTGGTGGAGGCGCTTTCGCCATTGAAGAACTTTCTTTAACAGTCCAAAACAGTGGTCCACTTGAAATTACTTCACCTGCACAGAATGACAATATCATTGCAGGACAAAACTGGAACATTACATGGAATACTGGAGGCAGCAGTGATCTTTGCAATCTTGTCGACATCAGTCTTTCCATTGATGGTGGACTAAGCTTTGGTATTCCGATTGCAACACAGATACCCTACTCTACTGGAACCTTCAATTATAATTTCCCTAGTTCAACACCCAACACCGATGAGGCAATAATAAAAATAGAGTGCGCCGATTACAGCTGTTTTGGATTTTTCCAAATCACAAGAAACTTCACCATTGAGTCAGATTGCAATGGTGTGTTTACCTCACTTTGTGAGGATTCCCCCTTAGCCACTTTACAAGGAGACCCAAGCTTAAATCTAAATGCTGAATTCAGCTTTGGTGACATCATGGATGCAATTCAAGTAAGCGTCACTGCTACAGATCCTCTCGCCAATACCGTACGAAACGGCTTAAACGGAAATTGTCAACAAATCCTTTTCCCTTCAGGAAATGCAGTGGCAACACCTCATGATTACTTTGCATTTCAAGTTTCTGAAAGCGGCACCTATATCTTGGATCCACAATCAAATCAGTTTTTGATATATTATATCTTCAATGCAGACAACTATAACCCAAACAACCCATGTCCTAGCTTCATTGCTTCCAATGCATCAGAAGATCCAGCAGCACCCGGAACAACCTCAACTGCCGCTGCCCCAGTCATTACTGTCGAATTGGAAAAATGTAAAAATTATCTTGCTGCAGGCACATTCTTCAATAACCCATTTACCATTAACCTTAACTTTCTTGGACCAGGAGAAATTATAAACAACGCAGAACCATTTACCCCCGGAACAGATTACACTTTTGCAGCCATTAATCAATCCAACGGTATCATCCAAAGCGTTTCAAGTGATGCTGATTTCACGACACTCGATGGTGGCATCTATGAGGTACACGGAATTCAATACGAATCCGGAACAGATCCCAATACATGGATCGGAAGAACCCAATCAAGCTTACTAACAGACGGTATTTGCCTCTTTTACTCCAACAATCAAAGACTGCTCGACATCACAAGTATCCTCGTCGACAGCGATGGTGATGGCTTTTTATCTGATGTGGATTGTGATGACAACGATCCTACGATAAATCCATCAGCCAGTGAAATCGTAAACAATGATATTGATGAGAACTGTGATGGAATCGCTCAAGTCATTGACATGGATATGGATGGATTCAATTCCAGTGAAGATTGTGATGACGCTTCCGCAAATATCAATCCAGCTGCCATTGAAATACCCAACAACACCATAGATGAAGATTGTGATGGAGTCGCACTCGTCATCGATAATGACATGGATGGTTTTAACTCAGATGAGGATTGTAATGATGCTGATGCAAATATCAACCCCACTGCCATAGAAGTACCCAATAACACCATAGATGAGAATTGTGATGGAATCGCTCTTGTCATCGACAATGATATGGATGGCTTTAACTCAGATCAGGATTGTAATGACGCTGACGCAAATATCAACCCCACTGCCGTAGAAATACCCAATAATGCCGTCGATGAGGATTGCGATGGAATCGCTCTTGTCATCGACAATGATATGGATGGCTTTAACTCAGATGAAGATTGCAATGACGCTGACGCAAATATCAACCCTACTGCCATAGAAATACCCAACAACGCCATCGACGAGGATTGTGATGGCACGGCACTTGTCATCGATGATGACATGGACGGATTTCATTCCGATATAGATTGTGATGACAACAATGCAGACATCAATCCCAATGCTACAGAGATTGTAAACAATACCATAGATGAAGATTGCGACGGTATTGCACAGATGATCGACATGGATATGGATGGATTTAATTCAGATGAAGATTGCGATGACTCCAACGCAGACATCAACCCCAACGCTACAGAAATTCCAATGAATGGAATCGATGAAGACTGTGATGGTGAAGACGCCATCATAGACAACGACAATGATGGATTCAGTTCCGCAGAAGATTGTGATGATGACAATCCTGATATAAATCCCGATGCCACAGAAATCGCCAACAATGATATCGACGAGGATTGTGATGGAGAAATCTTAACCATCGACGAAGACATGGATGGATTCAATTCAGATGAAGATTGTGACGACAATAATATGGACATCAATCCCGATGCCTTAGAAATTCCAAACAACACCATTGATGAAGACTGTAATGGTGAAGCATTGATCATCGACGAAGACATGGATGGATTCAACTCAGATGAAGATTGCGACGACAACAACGCTGATGTCTATCCAGGTGCTACTGAAATTTTGGACAATGAAATCGACGAAGATTGTGACGGAGCTGACCTCAGTGATATCCATGAAATTGATGGGACTACAATAAATCTTTATCCCAACCCTACAACAGGGGTCATCTTCTTAGAAAAGGATAAAGACATCAAATTAAACATCAGAATCATCGATATGAATGGAAGAGTTTTACATTCTGCAGAATCAATTCATTCTGTTCAATATAGTATCGACATGCAAAATTTTACTTCTGGAACCTACTTAATAGAAATCAGTAATCCTAAAACAGAGTCAATGGTATTTGAAAAAGTGATAAAGATTGAATAAGCAAACTAATCAGTTTTCCTTTTTCTATTCCAATGCCAATAAAGCAATGAGACCAACATAGCAACCATTGTCCCAAAAAACTCACGGGTTGCCTCAACATCATCTGATTCTAAATCCAACATCGATGGCATCCCTGATGAAGTCCACTGAACAAGATCACCAAGGTTACTCACCAAATAAATAATCAAAGCAATGCTATATAGCAATATCAGATTAGAAGGTACTCTACGGAATATGTGCACCAAAGCAATCAATGCAAGTGGCATATAAATCAGAGTCCATTTTAAGAAATCATGATCATTTAAATTCACATACACAAAGCTTCCAAAAACAAAAACTGTTAAAAGATGTAACCATTTCATTCTCCTGCGTTTAAGTGGTCTGCAACAAAATTACACCAACGACAAGTTTCTTCACCGCAACCTTCAGAAAATTCATGATTCTGAATTGCTTTGTATGTTGTCAATAATTCTTCTGTTACATGATCGTAATCAAATTGTGATACTTCGATTTTCTTAAATTTATATTGCCCATCTTGGGGTTCTACAAAATCAATCAAACCATAGCTCATTGCTTTGTTAAATTTTGGATCGGCATCGATCAACAATTTATAAAACACAATCTGCCTCCAATAATCTCCTGCTTTTTTTCCATTGACGGGCTCTCTAAATTTTTCAGATTTGTACTTTCCTGTCTTGTAATCAACCACATAAAAATGATCATCATGATGCACAATCTTATCTATATCTCCTTTGATAGGCACACCTTTATGTTCCACATTCCTCACTTTATACTCTAATTCATATTTTCTAGGCGTAGACCAGTTCTTTTCATTTTCATTGTAGTAATCTGCCAATACTGATTTTCCTAAAATCAAGTGATTATCAAATTCTTTGTCCGTAAAATGTTGCCTAAAGTTATCCAAGATCTTTCCATATCGCTCATGCACCAAATCCAATGGTGGTATCATTCGCTCAGGGGAATTTTCAATATCTAAAAACAATTGATGCAGTGTACCATGAATGGCGTTACCGTATCCCAAATAGGTTGAACGCGCTTGTGGCACCCTTAATATCACCTCATAATAAAAACTGATTGGGCAAGTGATGTACTTGTTAAGGTTGGTCACACTCATCACATAATTCTCTAGTACTTTATCGATAAGGTCATGATCTATCAACTGTACTTTTCCTTGTCTGAATTTTAGCAGCTCAGCTTTGTATCTCACTATTTCACCATCAAGCAAAGCTGAATTATTAATATCTTTCTCATCATCGATCAATTCTTGTACAAAGATTGATCGTTCTTTTTCCTTTCCATCTTCATTGGCAGAAGGATATGAAATATGTAATTCATCTTTTGCTCTTGTCATTGCCACAAAAAACAAACGTCTATCATCTTCGACATCACTAAGACTTGACGAGTTGACCAAGGTGACGGGATATTTGAACTGATAATTGTAATTCATTTTATCCACCCAGTTCTCCTGTTCACATCTGATCATAAATACCTTTGAAAATTCAAGACCTTTTGCCGAGTGTGCTGTAATAAAGTTCACTCCATCATTAGAATGTACAATACGTTCAAATGGAATCTGAAGTTTGTTCAATTTCATCTTTTCAAGAATGGTTATAAAACCTTTTAGGTCAAGCCTCGAATTGGATGTTGCTTCTGACTTGATGAACTCAAAGAAGGTATTCACTACTTGCAACATAAATGTAGAATTGGGGCCTGCCAAAATATCATCCAGCATGGTACTATCCGTCAATATCTTTTCAAGCAATACTTGAATGGTAACATTGGCAGAATCTTTTATCCAATTCTCAATGCAATTTGCAAATTTCATGATGGCATCAATTTCTTTGATACCATTTTTTTCAAGCCACGTACGATCTGCAACTACATCTCTCCATTTTCTTTCATACAATTTCGGTTCATCACCTACTCTATTCTTATTGGCATTGATCACTTCACTTCTCTCCTCGCCTAGTCGAATACTAATCTTGGCAATCTCCCTAGGTGTAATTTCAAAATAGCTAAAGTGCAACATCTCAAAAAGCATGTGATCGGCACTATAAGATTTATCCCGTTCTTTTGATATATAGCCGAGCATTGATGCAAGCTGTTGAATAGCCGGCATAAGTAAAACATCAATCTTCCTTTTTACATTCAAGGGAACATCATTGATCTCAAGGTATTTAATGATGTTTTCTACGTTCCGATGCTTTCGATAAATTACTGCTACTTCATTCAAAGGATATCCTTGATCACGCAATTTCAACAATTGATTGATCAAAGCTTTTTCTTCATGAACATTGTTGTGATACTTGGTGTAACTGATAATACCAGGAGATTTATCATAACGGCTTTCAATTAGATTTTTGTTGATATTTTCTTCAGTATTGGCAAGTCGTTCTTTGTTGTTTTGAATAAGTTCAGTTGACTTATCAAGGATCCATTGACCAGATCTATAATTTTGTTCCAAGACGATGATCGTCGGTTGGAATTTATTCTTGAATTCTAAGATGTTGTCCATATTGGCACCCTGAAATCTAAAGATGGATTGGTCGTCATCACCTACAACGAAAAGATTTGGCTGATCCCAATAATTGGCAAGAAGATAAATCAATTCATTCTGGCTACCATTTGTATCTTGATACTCATCGATAAGGAAATAGCTGTATCGTTCTTGGTACTTGAGCAGTAATTCTTCATTATTGGTAAACTTATCCAAGCACCAAAGAATCATGTCTTCGTAATCGTAACGATTTATCTTATCCAATATGCCTTGGAAGTTCTCAAATTCATTTGCGCAAGCGATCAAATTTTCAAAAGGTTTCATCTTTCCTTCTACCTTTCCAATATTCACATCTCCTTTTTCAAAAGTCTTACCTAACTTTTTGCTGGTATACTTTCGCTTATATTTCATTTCGGGATCATCCATCAATCGTTCGCGTTCATCCTTGATGGCTTGATCGATGATTTCTGCAGACCAGTTTTCTGCCTTCATGGTACGGAAGAGGTTGGCATATTTTTCCCACCCTCGATATATATCACCCTTGAATTTCTTAAGCGGATGATCATTTGCGAAAGCGTCAATCAGTGCTTGATAGGCATCTACCTTTTCCAGGTCTGTTATTTTTGAAAGCTCCAAATAATTACCAAAAACTTCAAGATTGTCCTGAATCACCATGTTACAAAAACTATGGTAGGTGTAAATATTGACATTGTATGCCTCTGGTCCTATGAAAGAAAGCAACCTTTTACGCATAGCAATCACACCGGCATCCGTAAATGTCATACAGAGAATATTGTGCGCCTGTGCATCAGTCTGCTGGAGAATATGCCCGATACGTGCAGCCAATAACTGCGTTTTACCAGTTCCAGGACCAGCGACAACCATAACTGGGCCTTCTGTTTCCTCCACTGCCGCCTTTTGAGCAGGGTTCAACTTATCAAAGGCCTCTTTAAAATTTAGGTTATAGTCTATCATAATTATAATTACGTGGAGATATGCAAAATTACATCTATTGATAGCTATTAGGTAAAATCAATTGGTAAATTTGCAGCTTTATTTATAGCAACCGAAAGAAATGATTCTTACAGATAAAAAGATACTAGAGGCCATCGAGACGAAAGAAATCGTCATTGAGCCGTTTAACAGAGCCAAACTAGGAACCAACTCTTATGATGTGCACCTCAGTAAATTTTTGGCTGTATATGAAAATAGAGAACTAGACGCAAAGGTTCACAACACGATTAAAGAAATTGTTATCCCTGAAGAAGGATTTGTGATTCAACCAGGGACTTTATATCTCGGAGTAACAGAAGAATATACAGAAACGCACAACTCCGTTCCTTTTCTAGAAGGAAAATCAAGTATAGGAAGGCTAGGTATAGATATCCACGCAACAGCAGGTAAAGGAGATGTGGGATTCTGCAACACTTGGACATTGGAAATTTCTTGTGTACAACCTGTAAGAATTTATGCAGGTATGCCAATCGGCCAATTGATCTATTTTAAAGTAGAAGGTGATATTGAGAACTACTACAACAAAAAAGCCAACGCCAAGTACAACGCTCGAACGATCAAGCCAGTCGAGTCAATGATGTGGAAGAATAAATTTTAAATTATACTGTCTCTGCGGCATTCAGACTTTCACAAAAAAAAGAGGTACTCTATGAGATACCTCCTGCTTTCGCTGTTAATGTTTATTATTACTCTTTAGACAGTAGTCATATAAAGAAGTAACTATTTATTTTTCAATTTTCGCTCTGTAATCTAAAATCCCCCCTAAAACGTTTCTCACATTTTTAAATCCAGCTTGAACTAAAAACTGTTTTGCAGTTCCTGATCTAGCACCTGATCTACAATGAATAATTATTTCTGTGGCGTTCAAGTCCTTAAGTTCTTGAATCTTGGATGGAATTTCTCCTAGTGGAATGTTTACAGCACCTAGGTTGTCCTCAGCATATTCATAGGTTTCTCTTACGTCGATGAAGTAAAAATCTTCACCGGCATCCATTTTTTCTTTTAATTGTGTTACGTTGATGTCTTCCATTATTCAGGGCAATCTTTAGGTTTAGTGTTTGAAATAGTAATATCTATGCTTGTATTCATTTCAATTTTTCCACCAGGTGAATATGGCGGGTATTGCGAAATAATCCAAGCTGTTGCTTGATTAACCGCTCCACCACCTTCAGTGGTAATTTTTCCAATTCGAAGAGAATTGGACATCATAAATTCTGCTGTACTTAATTGATTACAACGTAGATTAGGGATATCAGTCATTCCTCCTTGAGTTTTACTAAGTACGAAAGAAAGTTTGCCTCCTCTAGGTACAGTAACACCAGATCCTTTGATATTTTTTCCAATGATCTGCTTGTCACCTTGCCACACTTCCAATATATAATCTGCTTCTCCCGTATCAAATTTATAACTTTTGATCTCTGTCTCGATGTCAAGGTAACCCAACTCTTGTTTTTTACTTGCGTACTCTTCACCATAAAGAGCAGGAAGGTCATCAAGGCTAAGTAGGTCTGCATTAAACTTTGCAGTGGTTACATAGACAGTTCTATTTTCTTTCACTTTAGAATAAGCAACAGGAACCTGATTTAAGATTTCTCCACCTCTGATTCCTACTCGGTGTACAGAATCTTTTATGATTAACTGAAAGGTTTTATCTTCTGCATCTTTTTTTGCTGTATCGTAGTTGATACCAACATAATCTGGTAACTCTATCTGTTGTCCATGATTGGTATATGACTTAAGCCAAAACAGTATCCCGATGATGACCAAGGCTACAACCAAAGCCATCAAAAAAAGATTGATTAAAAATTTCTTTATCGTCAAGGTATAATATTTTTATACTAAATGTTTCTTCATTTTATTCCCCTCTGCAAAGTTCAAAATTTCATCAATAAACTCGTATGGTTTGTAGCCATTGATGGCACATTGATGAAATATGCAAGTGGCAGGTGTCATCCCTGGAAGTGAGTTGGCTTCGATGATGATTGTTTCTACTTTCCCATCTTTATAAACTCTCACAAAAGCATCAATCCGCGCATATCCCGTAATCCCCAATATCTCCGCCGCACGTTGCAAATCTCCCTTTACCTTGGCTGCAATCTCCTCATAACTAAGCCCTTCTGTTTTAAACCTCGCAGGTGTAATGTTCTGCCCCTGTCCCGCTAAAAACTTTTCTTCCAAACTTAAGATATCACCCGAAGATAACGCTTCCGACGGTTCAAAAAGTTCATAGCTAACTTCATTGTCTTTCAGATGCGTCAACAATCCTCCTGTGATTTCCATAAACTGCTCTGCTCCATTGGCTTGTATCAGCTCCTCTATCAACACAAATTCCTTGAAAGGAAACTCTTCGTTGTATTTAAGATTCAATGCATCTCTCCAAGATTGGTCACTCTCGTCTTCTCGAAAGATACCTTTCAGATAATTATCAAGGTATGATTCATTTTTAATAATACATACTGCCGACGAACAACCATCATCCACTGGCTTCATGATAAAAGGATAGTCAAATTCTTGAAGAATTTCTTCCTTCACCGCTGCGGCATCACTTGCGTAAGCATTCTTATATATTAGGTGTTGCTTGGCAACAGTAAAACCATTTTCTTTCAATAACTGCAAGGTCTTATACTTGTCTATGGTAATGGTAGAACTAGATGGTTGCGAGCCATTGAATGGAATATTGTGTTCCTTTAATTTGGCTTGTAGAGTTCCATCCTCGCCTGGACGCCCATGCAATGCGATAAACACAGAGTCAACCATTTGCGAAAGCGATTTTAAATCAATCTCTAGTGGTTCCTCAATCGATCCAGACCCAACATACTTGTCTAATATATCGCGGTGATTGATTCTCAGTTTTTCAACCAAAGGATGCATTTTGTAATTCTTGATCTTATCTCTGATATCATCAGCATTGTCTTTCAACACCAAGTTGATTGGAATCTGATACAGTTCAAAATCATTGGCATCACCCAACAAAAACATTGGTAACGGATCATACTTTTCTGAGCTTGCTAATTTTTCATAGATGTTTCTTCCACTCTCCACGGAGATATGTCTTTCTGATGAGTAACCACCGAAAATAACTCCTACTTTTTTCTTCTGCTTTCCTTCTTTATGTTTGTTTTGATAATACTCATCCATATGTTTGATGAGTGGCATCATTTTTTCAGCAGGCATGCCATCACTAAGTCGTTCTTGTAAGGACATCCTTACAATGTAACTCAAAAATTGAGATGGGTTTAATCCCAACTCCGCAGCTTGATGAAAGAAGAAAGAGGATGGCATCATCCCCGATGTTGTATTTGGATCATTTAGGAAAATCTTTTTCTCTGCAGTATAGAACCCATCGATCCTTGCATAGGTATCAAATCTAAACAACTCAAACAACCGGATGCATTCTTTCTGAATGTCTTCTATTTCTGAAACCGATAAATCTATCGGTGTCAATTTTCTACTAAGGCCTGGAAGATACTTGGATCTGTAATCGTATACCTCCTGTCCCTTGATAATCTCAGTTGGAGGTAGCGCTGCACATGTACCATCTTCTTTGCGCATCACAATACAAGAAAATTCTCTCCCGTCAATAAATGCCTCAATCAAAACTTCATTCTCTGTCTGCTCAGCCTTTAATATTATACTATCTTTTTCATCCAATAAGTCATCGATATGATCGTACAACTGATCAGGATGATGGATGATTTTTCCTTCTAGGTAGAGAGGGAATCCGAGCCCTTCTTTTATGTCTCCTAATCTGGTAGTGATTTTTACTTTTTCGTCATCCGAGGCGTTCTTCCACTCTGATTTAGACAATGTATATTCAAAGAATCCGAGATTGATCGCTTGCGCAAATTTTTGAGAATCTGCTTCATTAACAATCGATACTCCGATCGAAGACCCTTGATTGGCTGGACGCACAACCAAAGGAAAACCAATTTCTATTTTTGCTTTTTCAAGGCAAGCCTGCTGATCTTTCCATTCTTCTTTGGTAATCACAAAAGAATTGGGAACATCATAGTCTGCCATTTTCATCCATTCTTTCTGGATCGATTTATTGATGCCTAAAGCAGATGGAAAAATCCCACTACCTGTGTATGGGACTTTTAAGAACTCCAACAAACCTTGCAACTGCCCATCCTCACCTCCACTTCCGTGTAATGCTAAGAAAGCTACATCGATCAATGCTGGAATATCTTCTAAGATGATGCGTTGACCCACCGAGTTTATCAAATCTTTTGAATCCGCTTCTGGAATACTTTCTAGGTAGATCTGGAAACCATGTTTGCTTTTTGGAATTTTGTGAATGGGTGGATAGAAATCTCGGATCGTACCTTTATAAATATATTCCCAATCCAGTACAGCCAACTGATGTGTGCTATCAACAAAAATAGGGATGGCATCAAAAATACCTTTGTCTAAGTTGTCATAGACAGTCCTTCCTCCGGCAAAAGAGATTTCACGCTCGCGAGAAGAGCCCCCAAAAAATATACCTACCTTAATTTTGCTCATCGTAATACTAAAGATACCTTGCAGTAATTAATGCTTGTTAGATCACAAGTCAGGCTGGAAATCATATGCAAGATATTAATAATCAATGTAAAATAGCAATACGCAGCTGTATATGAATAAAGAAATACTGAGGCTCGCAATCCCCAATATTCTCAGTAATATCTCAATTCCTCTGCTTTCTACTGTAGATACTGTATTAATGGGCAGTTTATCTGCTGCGCATCTCGGCGCAGTGGGCATTGGAGGCATGATTTTTAACTTCATTTACTGGAATTTTGGGTTTTTGAGGATGGGTACGACAGGAATGACGGCTCAAGCTTTTGGTGCAAAAGACCAAGAAGAACAAATCCATGTATTTTTAAGGGCTGGACTGATTGCTTTGATCACCGCAATTTTGATCATTTTATTGATGCGTCCCATCGAAGAGATGTCATTATTGGCCTTTAATATGGAAGGAAATCAAGCAAATTTGGTAAGCGAATATTTCAGAATTCGGATATGGGCGGCACCTGCCTCCTTGATCATTTTTGTGATGACTGGATGGTTTTTTGGAATGCAGAATGCTATTTTTCCATTGATTATTACCGTTACCGTAAATGTGGCCAATATGCTAGCAAGCATCTATTTGGTTAAAAATCAAGGAATGGGTATCCAAGGAGTGGCGCTTGGAACAGTGATAGCCCAATATTTAGGTATGTTGATTGCCGTCGGTTTGTTCTTATCTAAATACTTCTCGTTACGAGAATTCATTACCCAAAAATGGAAACAGCGCAAAAGCTTTGGTCGGTTTTTGAAAATTAACCGAGATATATTTTTGCGTACTGTCTGCTTGACCTTTGCGTTTGGGTTTTTCTATAGTAAAAGTGCTGAAGCTGGGGAAGTAGTCTTGGCCATCAATGTAGTGCTGCAGCAATTTCTAAATTGGATGTCCTATGGAATAGATGGATTTGGGTATGCTGCTGAAAGTATGGTTGGAAAATATCATGGGGCAGAGGATCGAAAGAAAACTCTTGACTCAATCAAACTTGCTTTTAAATGGGGTTTTATATTTGCATTGTTATTTAGTTTATATTTTCTATTTGACTACATCAATATCATACACCTGTTTACGGATCAGGAAAATGTCATTTCTGCATCCATGGAATTTAAGTGGTGGATGGTGGCTTTCCCAATCATCGCATTTTCCTGTTATATCTGGGATGGAGTTTTTGTTGGATTGACTGCTTCCGTTTCTATGCGAAACACTATGTTGGCGGCGTTAGCAATTTATCTTCTTGCCTATTACGTTTTACTACCTTACAGTGGAGACAAAGCGATTTGGATTGCCTTGATGGTATTCTTATTTGCCAGAGGTGTTTTTCAGGGAGGAGTTTTTTGGAAGCAAGGATTAACAATCAGGTGAAGTAAAGCCAACTACAGAAACCCTGCAGCCAGCCTTATCTATCACCCTAAAAACTTACTTTTCATCTTTAAGAGTCTCAATGTCTGCTCTCAATTCTTCTATTAGTACTTGTTGTTCTTGAAGTGCTTTGGTCAGTATTGGAATCATCTCAATACTGCTCATTCCAAGAATATTTAATTCTTCCTCTGTTACTTCTCCTGTTTCTTGATTTACTCCAGTTTCATAAACATGTCTTTCTTCTTCAACAAGTGTTGGGAAAAGTGACTGTACATTTTGTGCAATAAATCCAACTTGAGGGCCCTTTGCCAAATTTGCATAGGAGTATGTCTCACGATCAAACTCATAAGTCTTTGTCTCCAACTGCATAACACGATCAAGCACTGGTTCTAAATCCTGAATATTCTTTTTCAATCTTTCATCAGATGGTGCCTTAAGTGTACCCGTATACCAAATGTCACCTGCACCATAAAGTGCCCAGAAATTATCTGGTGTAGTAGAAGCAAAACCTCTTACTCCATATGAATTTCCTGTTCCTGTGCTTCCACCGATGACTCCATTCAACCCATATTTTGTTTGGGCACCGTTACTTTGGGCAATTGCATACATTCCATAAGCTGTTCCACTAGCATCATTCACTGAATAGGTTCCATACAAGTCATTGTCTGTAAAAATCCCCAAACGACGATTTACATTTGTGCCCCCATTAATACCGACTTCCCCAGCAGTTTTATTAATTCTCATTCTTTCATTAACTCCATTGGTCCAGAATGCAAGTTCATTGGCACTTTGTATAACCAAAGAATTATCGTCACTCACATCATCGAAAACATAATGAGCACCGCCATCATTTGACAGAAAGAGGCCTCTTGCATCACCGGTTCCATCTCCTTCAACTCTAAATCCATTTGTACCTGAAAATTGTAAATGTAACTTTTGTGTTGGAGAGCTAGTACCGACACCTAGTCCGTCATCACTTTCATTATAAATCACCTTAGGATCGCCATTATAATAAAAACCAAACCTATGGTCATCTGTGGATCCTAAATTCCCTGCCAATGACCACCTATCTGAAGTACTTGTATTGGTGAAGAATAATCTACTAAAATCATTGTCTTCGATTTCTCTCAAATTTAAACTAGGTTGTGTGGTTGATGAATTTCCGTTAAACAGTCCTCTTCCTTGCACCAATAATTCTTGATTATCTTCGCTATAAAGAACCCTAGCACTACCATTATAATACCAACCAATTCTTTGGTTAGAGCTAGCAAGATGGGCTCTTAATGCCCAGTTGTCAGTGGAATTAAGTTCATGCTCCATTTGAAATCTGGTTGAGCCTTCTGGTTCTGTTCCTAGTTCAATGAGTCTAATATGTGGAACATTTGTTGTTGAGTTTAATCTCATTTCTGTTTGACCTTCTATGTCAGCATTGATTTGTGCTTTAATATCTGTTGTTGCAAACAAAACGATTACTGACAGTAAAAGGCAATTTTTAAATATTCGGAATTTTTCCATGGTTATTGTTTTTATAGATCTATTGAATTCTAAATTTTGAATAACTAAGTTGGATCATGAAATCCAAGAATTAAAAATTGCAGATATTTAAATTCAGATAGAGGGTGAATTTCATCATTTATGATTAGTGCCAAATGATATATTTTCAAACATTTGGAAAAAATTAACAATAAAGAAAGTATCATGAAGGACCTTCTTGTAGAAATTAATAGATAAAAAAAGCTAGCCACAGGGAATCTGCAGCTAGCACTCTTTAAGCATCAAATGAAAAAACTTAATTTTGGTTTACATGTGGAAGTTTTTGGAAGTAAATTGGCTAGTCTTTGTATTCAGTGTGAAAACGACAAATACAACTAAAATGCATAAGCAACTTTCTGTTTTGAGCTACCTTATTGCTTGGAAAACAAAACTCAATATCAACTTTAAAAACTGTAGGCCAATTTCAAGTTTACTGGAAAATTAAAATTCAAAACATTTTCACTATCTCCTTCCAGTTGCGGTTCAATAGAATTTAATTTTGAGCTGATATAACTCGCACCAACACCTACATAAAGGTCAAATATGAATCCATGTCCTAGGTGAAATTTATGTCCTAGTTTCAAATTTAATTTTATCCTATTTGAGGTCCATCCGAAGCCATCTTCAGAAAATGTTGATAAAATTTCTTCGAACACTACTATTTGATCATGTTTAAAAGAAGCTTCGATTCCTATATAGGTTCTTGGGCTTGATTTCATGAAAATTTGATATTCCAATCCTAACCCAAATCCTTCTTTGGATTCTGGTATTCCAAAAAATTGAGCTAATTCAACGTACTCTTTAATAAAAGGTTTAAAATTTGGTAATCTCCTCGAGTAACTAAATTGAAGTTCGTTGTTATTTCTCAATTTTGTTGCATAAGTCACTTGAGCCTCAGATGCGAATGGATTTAATAAATTTAGGGGCGATATATAAATGGTATTTTTTCTATCTGCTGTTTGAGCGTTTGTTGTTGTGATTGATAAGAATGAAGCAATAATGATTAGTAAGAAGCTGATGTTTTGAATTGAATTTTTCATTTTATAAGTTTTAATGATGCTTTGTTTGAAATACAATTCAAATATCTACCGCTTTTAAGCCTGATTTTGAGACTAAAAAACAACAAGCAAACTAAGTTTTTACAAATCGTAAACTATTAGCATTAAGCTGTTGTTTAAATAGAAATATTGTAGAACAACTTTACAATCGATTTAATATTTGCGGAAGCGTGCAAAAAATATGAATTGAGAGAAAGCATTATTTAATAGTAGGGGGCATTGAAGTGTCCTTGAAACATTTTCAAATACATATCTTCGTGTCAACGAATGAAAACAGTGAGATGAATAGTAAGTGGAGTTTTTCCTTAGTTAGTTGGATAATCAGCATAGTCATTGCAACCATTGTAATGATTCCAATCTATACACAGATTGGAGATCAATATCAGTTTTATGTTGAGAACATTGCATTCATATTGATCTTCTTGACTTTTTCTAGATACATATTTCTAACCAAACACCATTGGTTTTCACATACAGATTGGTTCAAGGTATTTTTTGTTTTCGCCGTCATTCCTATATTATTATATGTAGTAGATAACCTTTGGGACTTTCAAAGATTTATGGATGAAGATGGTATAAGTAGCATCATGGAAAATCTTCCAGCCAAAAGCCAATCCTCACTTTCCAAATATATCAAGGCTGAAATGACTTTCTTTTGGGCGGGTGCATTCGTATCGAGTATAGCATTGCCTTTAAGGATGATCAATTCAATGTGGAGAGTAAGGCACCGCGGAAAAGTATAAATTAAAACATAAGTATAATGATTCAAGAGTTCAACGATTACAGAGAGAAAATGAATGAAAGAATTTTAGCTCAAGACAACAAAGTCATGAAAAGATTCTTCAGTTTAGATAACCAAACTTATACGGATGGTGCTTTAGATATA
>CALFDU010000057.1 GCA_937950315.1 uncultured Saprospiraceae bacterium
ATATTTATGATCCATGTTTCTGAATTCTACAACCAAGTTTCCCACATTTCAATATTCAAAAAATATTAGGTTTTTTGAACACTGAACCATGGAAAACTGGCTATCTACAGGTTGTCATACACAAAATATTTGCTTGTCCCTCAAGTTGATGCCATTTTTTTAAGATGATTTATTGTCTACACTTTTGATAACATTTGATAAAATAATAACTATCTATATTTTTATCCTCGATTGTATAACTCATTAACCCAGTTATAAGGCGTTCTATTGCACTCATTAGCTCCTATTGTGAGCAATCTGGAGAAGTGTCCACAGCTGAAAGCATAGGGCTATTCTGAGAGATTTCTATACCCGAATTAAGTTTGAATATCATACCCATTTCCATTATTGTCAAGTATAGTAATTATTTCTGCCTAACAGTAATTTACTCTATTATACCTGTGTAAAAGTTTGATTAAATTATAGTTACTTTGATAGTTATGCAGATGTTAACTTCAATCCTGGTAGTGATGAACCTATTCTTCTAGGTAAGCAAGTTGGTTCTTCTGTGAAAGTTCTGTCAACAGGGCAGTTTCTCAGTTCTACTTCAC
The DNA here is from genome assembly GCA_937950315.1 of uncultured Saprospiraceae bacterium. Taxonomy (GTDB): domain Bacteria; phylum Bacteroidota; class Bacteroidia; order Chitinophagales; family Saprospiraceae; genus JAHDBF01. The sequence continues at coordinate 591 of CALFDU010000057.1, forward strand.
ACTTTGATGAATACGGTAGAGTTGAAAGTCAATACGAGGAAAACCATCTTGCTAAATCAGATGTATTTTCAACCACCTATAATGATGCAGATCAAGTAGTCGAAAGTACTAGGGCTTTCGATGGAAATGTATTTAATGAGAATTATAGTTTTGATACATGGGATCGCGTTATATCAAATACACTTTCCATTAACGGACAACCAAGAAAAAATATTCATCAGTGTACCTATAACCTTGAGGGTTTGCTGTATTCTAAGAATCTTGGTGGAACAAAGGAACAACCTATTCAATCTATAGATTATCAATACAATGTGAGAGGATGGATGCGCCTGATGAACCAAGATATTTCCCCATTTACAACAGGTGTGCCGTTGCCTGCTTGTGATCCTGTGACTTCTATCTTGGATAACGATGTTTTAGATCCAATTGAAGATTATTTGGTAACCATTGAGCAATTATTGGCCATGAGATTTGATGTTGCTATAGGGTCTGCTACCTATGAAGAATGTAATGAGAATCTTTGCGATACTCCTGCCAATTGCACCACCGGTGATATCGAAAATCAATTGATGGATTTAGAGGAAATGTTAAATAGTATGACAGCATTAAGTTATGGAGTAGCTGAAGTTGCCTGCAACGATGGAGGAACACAAGTTATTATCGATGAAGATGTTATGTCGATAATTACATTGCCATTTAGCTTTAATATTGTCCGAATCCATTTGTGTAACGATCTAGAATACTATGTCTTTGAGCAATTTTTAAATCAGTTATCTGGTGATTACTATGTTCAACAAATTATTACGGTCCATTCTGCAGAACAATTGTTTGAATTAAAAAATGGAGATGTTACGAAGATGATAAATTTAGAAGAATTGCTCCATTTGCTTTTAGAGAATCAATTGCTTGACGGGGCTTATTTTACATTAGATGATTACAACGATTGTGGAGAAATAGATTGTGAAACAATCTATGATGATTGTACTCTATCGCAAATTGAATCACAAAATATCGCATTGAATGAATTGCAAATCAATGCCAATAATATTGACTTTGAAAATATAGAATTTCCAGTGACTTTAAATTATATAGGTCTCTGTGGTGGAGCGACTCTGTGGGTTTTAGAAACGGAAATGGATTTCCTTATCGATAGTCCTTATGAGTTATTGGATCTTCTGGTCCTTAATGGACCAGAAGATTTGATCGCGGTTGATGACCCAATCACGGAATCGGACAAGGAAGATTTATTTTGTATGCAGTTGGACTATGATCTAGAAGGTAACATAAACAAGATGTTATGGCAGACTGCAGGTAGAGAGGTTTTTCAATATGATTATCTATATGATCCTTTGTATCGTTTGACTACGGCAAATTTTTCGGAACACTTCAACGAAAATGGTCAAAATCTGAAAACAGCTGACAATCGATTTGGGGTAGGGGCTATTAGTTATGATCCAGACGGAAATATTTTGTCGCTGGTTCGAAATGGCATTGATGGATATTGTGAGGCAGCACCTAGTTACGGTTTGATTGATCAATTGATATATAGTTATAGCGCAGGAAATAGGCTTACGTCTGTAAATGACGGAAGTAATTCACCTTATGGTTTTGCTGGAGCATCAGGAAACTATGAATATGATGCGAAAGGTAATATGACATCCGACCCGTACAAAGGTGTAGCTTTAGATTATAACTTTTTAAACTTACCTGACGCAATTAATAGTGGAACTGGAAATTTAAATAATCTATACGATGCCGGTGGTTTTAAACGGCAAAAACAAATCATTGGAACAAATGATGAAAAGACAATTGATTATTTTGGTGGGATAGATTATATTGATGGAGAGATGGCTTACTATCAACATGCTGAAGGAAGAATAGTGAAAGACTCAGAAGATAATTGGATTTTCGAGTATTGCTTAAAGGATCATTTAGGTAATACCAGAGTCATGTTTAGAGACTTAAACAACGATGGGACCATTTCAACTTTGGTGGAAGAGGAAGAGTTTTTACAAGAAAACCATTATTATCCTTTTGGGATGTCTTTTGCAAATGGTGAGAATTCGCCGTTTAACAAGTATCCTTCTTCTTATGGTAAGAACAATCAAGATTTTAAGTACAATGGAAAGGAGCTTCAAGATGAGGTCTTTAGAGTTGTTGATGATGTTGAAATTGAATTGGGGTTATATGATTATGGGGCTAGGTTTTATGACCCAAGCATTGGGAGGTTTACTGGTGTCGATCCGATAAGTGATCAGTTCCCGCATGTATCAACCTATAACTATGCTGAAAATGAACCTGTGGGTAGTATTGACTTATGGGGACTTCAAAGATTAAAGGTAAATGGAAACTATCCAAATAATCCAGCTGATAGAGGCCTAAACTCTATTCAATCAAAATCAGCTACGATTGGAGCAGTCTTGCGGCATCCTAGTAAAGCTAGGAAAGTTGGATTTCCAAATAACTCCAATAATTTATCATCCTCAGTAGGTCGAATTTCCGCTAAGCTTTCAACTAATCATGGAGGGCCATTATCTACAGGAAGAGGAGGAGAACAAAACGCTTTTAGGCATGCATTAATTTCTGGCAGGATGACTCAGGAGGTTGGAGTGGGTGTTGCTAGGGAGTTTGGAAATGCTCACGAAGGTCATGGGCCTTATGATGATGTTAGCGTTGATATGAGTCAGAAATTTCAAGGAAAAAATTTAGATCTTGCTGACTCAACAGTAGATGTATTAAATAACGAAATAGGTAGGTCTATAGCAGAAAAAAATTCAAATATGAATGCAATGGAATTAGCTGGGGAAATACTTTCTGAATTTAGGGATAATGGTTTATTTGTTGTAAATGTTGCTGAAAATGGGACAATTTCTATTTCACGAGAAAAACTAACAGAAGAACAATATAATATCGCAAATGACATGCTTCAAAAAATGGACGAAAATGGGCGAGATAAAAAATAAGACGTTTGAATATTTAAAGTTGGGTATTCCACTAGTGATAGTTGTATTCTTATTTTCAATGTGTGTAAATAAGCAAGAATTCAGTTCTGATCGATGGGCTTTTACTGATGATGATGGATATCCTTATAGAAAGAAAATTGTTGGAGATTTAATTGACAATCACCTAAATTTATGTGGGAATAGGATTATGGAATTATTAGGCGAACCTACTGTCATTGAGTCGAAGAAGAGTCAAAGAGATTTTATTTATTATTTTATTGAAACCAAAAATTCATTGAACTTCGACCCATATTATTCCAATTATTTAGAATTAAAAATTGATAAAGACTCATGTATTTTACAATCCAAAATTGTCAAGCTTTAACTTTAAATATATTTTTGAATATAATTTCTACTTATTATTAGTAGCAAGATTATTCTGAATAGAACATTTAAGAAGAAAAGCATCCAGCATTGCAAAGACATGAGATTTGTTCGTGTCATCTAGTTGTTGGATGCTTTTTAATCTTTATGGCGCTAGGTTTTATGACCCAAGCATTGGGAGGTTTACTGGTGTAGATCCACTGGCTGACCAGTTCCATGGGTGGAATCCTTATCACTATGTTCATGATAATCCTATTAATATGATCGACCCTACTGGTATGTCAGGGGAATCTCATCATGAAGATGAAGATGGAAATTTCATAGCAGTTTACGATGATGGAGATACTGGAGTTTATGAACATGAAAATGGAACAACAAAAGAGGATGTTGATGAGCAAAGAGAAGGAGGTAAATATACCGGAAGGGATGGGAATTATATTGGTGAGATGGAAGATCATTTAGATCCATCTACATTAAATCAAAACCTTTTTGATACAAATTATACAGGGCCGGATAACCCAATGACTTATCCTGATGCTGATGGTAAAAGAAAAGCTGATTATACTGCAGAACCTGCTAATATTTCTGATGCAATGTCAAAATTACATGATCTTGAGTATGGAGCAGTTGGTATAGCAGGTAAAAAAGGGTTATTTACAGATTCAAAAGGATCTGCAGCGGATTTTAGGTTTTACAGTAATCAAAAGACTGCTGCAAAAGTGGCTTTAGCAAATAAGGATTATAAAACTTTAAGGCAGGCAATTGGTGTAGGTTATGGTTTAGGGGCAGCAGCAATCCCAAAAACGATATACAAATTCATGTTCAAAAGCTATTTATTATATTAATAAGTCAATATGAATAAAAAGAAAGCGTTTAATATATCCCTCTTATTTAGTTTACCTTATGTAGGACTAGGTACATATTCTCTTTTAGGCATGTCAAGATCCGGTCCTTATTATTTAGAAAATGCGGACATTGGATTTTTGCTCACACTACCAGTTAGCTTTCTGGGATTTGGTATTCTATTTTCAGAAAAAGATTCCTTTCATATTGTGATTCTCATTCAGATAGGGGTATTTCTTTTGTTTTGGTATTTAGTCTATAAGTTTCTATTGAATAGAGGGAAAAACTAATAAAAGCGTAGGTGTTAAAATGAGGGTTTAAGGTAATTAGATTATGGAGCTAGGTTTTATGATCCAAGCATAGCCCGCTTTACGTCGATCGATAGGTTTGCTGAAAAGTTTCCACATCAATCTACTTACCATTATGCTGCAAATAACCCAATATTATTTATTGATATTAAAGGAGATTCTATCCCTCATTCTGCAGGAAATTTAATTGAACAAATGGCTAGTGATATTGGTAAAGAATTTGACCGAGCTGCTATGGGTGTTGGGAATGGATTAGCGAAAGCAGCAACAACTGTTGGGGACTTAATATCAGAATTGATTCCAGGATTAGAAGAAACAGAACAACAACAACATGATGCAGATAATGTTACTACTTATGGTAGTTCACCTTCGGGAAAAAATGCAATTTTAGGAGATAAGTTTGCTGAAACCACAGACCCGGAAAGAGAAGTTCAAAATACAGCTATCGATTTGGAAGAATTGGTGATTCCAGGTGTTGGTGGTTTAGGACCTAAAATTAACCCTTTCAGAGGTTTAGCTGGATTTCAGGACAAGGTTGATAAGCTTATCCCAGATGAAAATGAAGTTGCTCCAGACACAGTACACACTATTGAAAAAATAGGTACCATGACCGTAGAAACAAAAACGCCAATTAAAGTAAAGCCTTAAACAAATGAATAAAATAATATTTTTTTTAATATTAGTTTTTCTTTTTTCTTGCGTGGACAAAAGCAATCAAGAAACATATTATCCAAACGGATCTGTCAAAGTGCGGATAACATCTAAGAATTCAAATCGAATTTGTTTTGAGAAATTTTACAAAAATGGAATCATTAAAATTATTGCGTGTAAAGAAAATGGAGAATTTGATGGCAGATATGAAGGATATCATGAGAATGGTAACCTTCAAACTATTGCAAATTACAACAATGGTAAACTTAGTGGGCTAAGAGAGACTTATCACTTAAATGGAGTATTGGATAATTACAAATATTATAAAGATGATGAGTACTTTTTTGTTCAATTTTTTGAAGACAACCAGATAATAAAGGAACATGTAATTCCTCAAATCAATCAAAATACAAATGATATCGAAAAATTATCATTTGATGTTACTATACCATTTAATGATTCTCTAGGTTATTTTAATAGTTATATTGATGTGTTTTATAAATTTTCTAATGATAGTGTCTTTTGGGGAGAAGATAAAGAATTTGGTGTATTTCGATTTGATAAAATGCAAAATGAGTTTACTATAGAAATTGAAAAAAGAAATGCAGATAGTCTTTTTTTGAAGACATTGTCTGTAATAAATAGCAGTGAATTGCTTGGTTTTTTAGAAGTTAAAAAGATCAAAAAATGATTTGAAGACAAAAACTGGTGTCTATTCTTAGTGTTTGAATTAAGGGACTAGGGTATGTTAGATGACTTGATTATCTTAGGTGCTCAAGCAGATGAAGAAGTAGAAGCCCTTGAAAAGGCTATTTTTAATTCTAGGAAAGGGAAATAAAAAAGCGCAAAGAACTGATATACAGTCAATTGCGCTTTTTTTATGAGTACCCGAGGCGGGACTTGAACCCGCACGACCGTGAAGTCATTGGATTTTAAGTCCAACGTGTCTACCAATTCCACCACCCGGGCTTACCCTTCAGTCTTCCTTTTCAGAAAAACCTTTGAGCGAAAGACGAGATTCGAACTCGCGACCCCGACCTTGGCAAGGTCGTGCTCTACCAGCTGAGCTACTTTCGCAGTTAACTTCTTAACGGGCTGCAAATATAAAATTAGAAATCTTCTTTCAAAAATATTCGCAATTAGTTTTGCGGAAAAAATGAATATTGATAACTTTATATAAGCAGCATATAGACGACATATTCGTTTTAATGCTAATGAGACAATCCTAAGGCTATTATATATTACATTATTACACTTTTTAATAGCTCAATTCCATTTTATTATTTATTCAATAAATCAGAATAATGAACAGAATTATACCTGTACTATTATTTATTCTTAGTGCGTCCTTTGTCAAGGGCCAAGATTTGCACTATTCGATGTTTTTTAACTCCCCATTGAACCTAAACCCAGGTTTGACGGGCGTTTTTAGCGGTGATCAACGATATCACGCCAATTATCGCCAGCAATGGTACAATTGGCCAGTTGGATACCAATCCTTTGATATTGGGGGTGATATAAAGTTCCAATCAGACGATAACGACAATTTTTTCAGTCTTGGAGCGCTATTTAACTACGATATAGCTGGAGATTTAGACGTAAAATACAATGGTTTTGACCTTTTTGGATCGTATTCAATCAAGGCTGGCTCGGGATATTTGACTCCTGGAATTGGTATTGGTGTAGGATTTAGGAGTTATGATTCAGGAAATGCAACGCTTGGAGAATTCTGGAATGGAACAGAATTAATTCCCGGTTCGGCCAATGATCCCTTATATCTCGGAAACAACCAAGCCAATCTCACTTTTGTAGACATAAATGCTGGGCTTAATTACCGCTTCCAAAAATCATTCAGAAAACACCTAGATCTAGGATTTAGTCTTAATAATTTGCTTGGAGCTAGCCAAGTTTTCAACAGCGCAGCTGATTATGAATCAGATCAATTGACAAAGTTGAATATATATGGACTCTTTAATTGGAAAGTCGGTTCCAAATTCGACATTCTGGCAAATGCACTTTACTCTGATCAAGGACCATACAACGAGATTGTCGGAAATATTCAAGGCAAGATTTATTTGACCAATGAATTGACAACTGCATTGTTTCTAGGTGCAGGCATCAGACTTGATGACGCATGGTATCCTATGATTGCCATTCAATACAATAAACTATATGCAGCATTTTCCTACGATATAGATATTAAAGAAGTTCAGAAAGGTGGCGGACCTGAATTTGCAGTACGCTACATTATTTCTTCACCTCCTTACGCTGGCAAGAAGCCGTGTCCAATTTATTAATAGGGATTATAATAAAGTGAAAAAAATGATAAACAAGATTATATCGCTTTTCATCTTTTTGATGCTTAGCGCAAATATAGTAAGTGCACAATACTCTTTTAAGGAGTACGTAGAAGCAGGAGATCTCGCGATGATGGACTCAAACTTTTTTGCAGCACTTAAACATTATTCTAAAGCCATTGAATTGAAGGATTCTGATCCTGCTCTTTGGTATAAATACGGAAAGGCTGCATTCAATCAGAATGCGTACAACAGAGCAGAAGAAGCCTTCACCCACTATCTGGCAAACTTTTCTGAAGATAACCAGGATAGCGCTTTGTATTACCTAGCAAGCACCCAACATTTGAAAGGGAAGTACGATGATGCTATTACCAACTACAATTTATTCATGACTGAGTATGGCGATAGTGTAGAAGACAAGTCATTATTACAAAATGTAAAGAATGGATTGTCGGCAGCGGAATGGGCTAAAGTCCAACCAACAAGTACCGAAGGTGTTTCTGTGATCAGGATGGGAGATGATGTAAATTCTCCTTACTCAGAACAAGGGGCATATCTACTAGATGATAAATTGTACTTTGCTTCATTGCGATATCCTTATGGCGCTAATAGAAACAAAACATTGGTTTCAAAAATACTTGTGAATGAAGATGGCACAAGTATGCCGATCACCGATTTGGTGCAAGAAATGGAAGACGGAAGTATGAATTCCAATCCTAGCTTCAGCCCAGATGGCCAAATCATGTTTTATACAGTTTGTAATTACAATGTACAATCCGAATTGATTTGTAACATTCATTACGCAATTAAATCAGCAGATGGAAGCTATGGGAATTCACAAGCAATTTCTTCAAATGTAAATTCAACAGGCTACACCACAACACAACCAAGTGTGAGAATGGATGGCGAACTGATGTTTTTATACTTTGTCTCAGATAGAGCAGGAGGTGAAGGAGGTCTTGACATTTGGATGTCCAACTTTAATAAAAATATGGTGTTTTCTACTCCAGTGAATGTAGGAATCAATACGCCATCGGATGATATCACTCCATACTATCACCACAACTCAAATACCTTGTACTTTAGTTCGAACGGAAGAGATGGTTTTGGTGGATTTGATTTATACAAGAATGTTGGAGAAACTGTTGCAAATTTAGGAGCGACTTACAACACATCCTACAATGATATTTATTTCTTTTTGAATGAGCAAGGAGATAAAGGCTACCTATCATCCAATCGATTGGGGGCCAATTTTACTGATGAGACATACGAAACCTGTTGTTATGATATTTACGAGGTAGACATCATGAAACAGACCATCGACTTGATGGCTTTGACATATGATGGAACGACAGGCGAGCCTTTGGATAATTCGAGAGTAATTTTGAAAAACTTGTTGACAGGTGCTGTGATTTACGACTCTGCAAATCCAGATGGCAATGATCATACGATCAGTGTCGATTGCAACGCTAGATATGAATTGACGGTAGAGCGAGAAGGTTACCAAACCATAATTAGGAACATAGGAGACTACATGGCTGAATGTGGTGATGGAGAAGTTGAGGAAAAAGTAAACATGTACAGAGAGTCAATCAATTTGACCGTGAATACATTTGACAAAACAACCAATCAGCCATTGGACTTTACATCCGTAAGATTGATTTGTGTTGAAACCGGTCAAGAAGCAGAAAGACAGACGGGTAGTAGTTATACTGTTAACTTTAATTTGAGTCCAGATTGTACTCAATATAAATTGGTAGGTTCTAAGCTTGGTTTTGAGTCAGGAATCGATGAGTTTTCGACAACAGGTATGTCAGGTTCGGTTACCAAAGACTTATATCTAACAGAGCAAAAAATTGCCACCTTAGAAGGAATGATTCCAATGCGTCTTTACTTCGATAATGATCACCCAAATCCTAGTTCTACTTCCAAAACAACCAATCTTTGGTATTCAGAAACCTACGAGAAATACTATCCTAGAAAGCAACAATTCATGGACAAGTATGCGGCCATAAAAGGAGAAGCAGGAAGATCGGAAGTAGAAGGATTCTTTGAAGGAGAAGTGAAACGAGGAAACGATCACCTAGAGTTGATGTTATCAACCTTACTTGAAGTAATGAGATCAGGACAAACAGTTAATCTTTATTTAAGAGGTTTTGCCAGTCCATTGGCAGCATCTGATTATAACCTTGCTTTGGGTCAAAGAAGAGTGCAGTCGGTTCAGAATGCTATCCGAAAATGGGATGGTGGTGCATTGATGAAATACATCAATTCAGGTCAATTAATTATCACTGAAAGATCATTTGGTGAGACCTCAGCTCCGACTGGTATTTCTGATGCACAGAGTGATGCACTTAATTCAATTTACAGTCCACAAGCTTCTCGTGAAAGAAGGGTGGAAATTGATGAAATCAAATTCAATAATTAATTGAAAGAAAAATGATGAAGATGAATTTTATAAATTATAAATATTTAGGAAGCTTATTATTCTTGTTGTTCTTTTCAGCAAATGTAAGTGCGACCCACGTAATTGGGGGTAATGTATTATACAGGTGCCTCGGTAACGATCAATATGAAATCACAGTAGAGTTTGCAGTTGATTGTGCTCTAGGTGATGGTGCAGCTTTGGCATTGGATAGCTTTGCTACGGTAAAAGTTTTTGATACCAATAATAACTGGTTAACAGACTTAGGAGATGGGGGAGAATGGGTCGTGGAAGTACAAGATGTGATTCGTTTGGGAGATCCAAATGTGGCATGTAGAGTGCTGAACAATCCTGTTTGTGTTCAACGACAACGATATGTTCAAGTAGTAACTTTACCATTCAATCCTGATGGATACATAATCTCTTTCAGGAGATGTTGTCGAAATATTACACTTTTAAATGTTACTGAACCACTAGATACTGGAGCAACATATTGGGTAGAGATTACACCCGAAGCACAAATGGAATGCAATACATCTGCCAGATTCAAAAGCTGGCCAGATGTTTACCTTTGTGCCAATGAAGATCTGGAATTTGATGCTTCAGCCATTGATATTGATGGTGACTCATTGGTCTATAAATTATGTGTTCCTACAGAAGGAGGGGCAGACTTAAACTCACTCTCAAGTGCAGAATATTTTCCACCCTTTGACGAAGTAACTTTCGAGACAGGATTTGATGTAAATAATTTCTTAGGTGTTGGTTCACCTTTATCAATAGATCCTAACACTGGATTACTAACAGCCAATGCCCAAATGATAGGGCAGTTTTTGATTGGGATCTGCGTAGAAGAATATAGAGATGGCGTCAAGATATCTGAAACAAGAAGAGATTTTGAATACAATGTGCGACTGTGTACCGATCCGCCAACCGCAGATTTTTCAGTAGCACCCAATCCCAACTGCCAAGGGTTAGAATTGACCTTTGAGAATATGAGTACTTCAACCCAAGGCAATGACTTGAGTTATGAATGGTTTTTTGATTTTACACAAGACAGCATTATGTCAACGGATGAAAATCCAACCTTTATGTTTCCAACGGGAGGATCCTATGATGTAGTCCTTGTCACTTTTGATGGGATATGTCAAGATACGGCTTTTGCTACAGTTGGAGTCGCTGAACCAGGAGACCCTTCACCCAATTTTGATTTAGAAGTTGTCGCTGGTTGTGATGATGGAGAAATAGAATTACAGTTGATCAATCAATCGTCTAATACAGTTCCTATTGAAACTTGGAATTGGACCGTGACCTCATCTGAAGGAGTTCAAACTTTTGATGTTCAGAATCCACCTAATTTTATTATTGATGGGGCTCAAACAATTACAGTAAATTTAGAAGCCAATTCCATTATTGGTTGTTCGGCTTCTTTCCAAATGGACTTTGATATTATTGGTATTGGAGGTTTTGTTTTAGATCCTTTCATCGATAACTTCCAAACTACAGCATGTGCTGGCATTACAACAATATTGAACCCCAATGCAGATCCTGCAAATACATATACTTGGACTTCATCTGACCCCAATGTAAGTATTAATCCAAATGATCCTAGCCCATCAGTTGTCATCACACAAGTAACCACATTTACAGTGGAGGTACTTGATCCAGACGGCTGTTCTGAAACAGGCTCAGTCACAATCAGTCCATTAGCAGGTCCAACCTTGGATCCAATGATTTCTGATTTTCAGGCAATCCAATGTACCGAAATGGCTGTTCTTTTAAATCCAAATGCCAATCCAGCGTACACCTATAGTTGGGTTGCATCAGACCCAAATGTTGCATTTAATCCTAATGATCCAAGCCCGAGTGTTTTGGTTACACAGTTAACAACATTTACGGTAACGGTCACAGATATTGATGGTTGTACAGCCATAGGTTCTGTAACAGTAAATCCTGTTTCTGGTCCTCCTATTAATATCATAAATTCTTTGGTGCAATGTGAAGGTGACTCTGTTTCATTGTATCCAGGTTTTGATCCAAGTTTTGTTTACAATTGGGAAAGTGAACCACCAGGTGTATTGTCTGATCCCACTGATCCTAATCCGACGGTTTCAGTAGATGTGTTGACCATGTTTAATGTAACAGTTACTGATCCAAACAATCCGGCATGTACGAGTACTAGTTTTGTGAATGTATTGTTTGCCCCTAATCCGATTTTAGAAGTTGTTCCGGATTCAGTGGTGGTTCTTTGTGAAGGAGAAACACAATTTTATGATGTGACCACCGATGGTAATTCCATAGTTTGGTTAAATGCTGATGGTGATACATTGACGGTAGAAGAAGACTTTGAGATCGCTGCAGAAGATCCAGGAGATTATACCATCATAGCGAGTACATTATTCGGTTGTACGACGACACAAGTTGTTACCGTTAATCAAGCAATCGTTGAAGATATTATTGTGACTTCTAGCACTGGATCAGATTTATTCTGTTCTGGAGATGAAGTGGTTCTTACAGCTTCAACTGAAAATATAAATGTTTCAGATCTTGAGTGGATGGATGCCAATGGCAATGTCATTGGAACTGGTGAAATGTTAACGGTGTTCCCATCTGATGATACAAGTTATTTTGTGACAGGTGTAACGGATGATGGATGTATTGTCAATGGAGAATTCGATTTGATACTTAGTGACATCAATGTACAGATTTCTGGTCCAGACATTATTTGCGATAACGAAGAATCGACATTGACAGCAACTGTAATAGAAGGTGAAAATGTTACTTTCAATTGGCAGCCCGAAGGTGTCATCATTGGGTCCAATACGGATGCAACCATTACCATCGATCCTTTTGACAACCCAACCATTTTCACTTTGACTTCTACAAATGACAATGGATGTGAATCAGTTTCTACCTACGCGGTTTCATTGTTGACGGTTGGAAACATTGAAATAGTAGCTGATCCTCAAGAGTTTTTCTTTGGACAATCCACACAGTTAAGTGTAACGCCTAATTTACCAGGATATATGTACGAATGGAGTCCAAGTGAGGATCTGGATGATCCTTTCAGTCCTACACCCATTGTTACTCCATCAGAATCAGGAGAATTGACATATACAGTGACGGTAACTTCTCCAGATGGTTGTGTTGATAGTGAATCAATTACCTTATCAGTTGGAGATGCAGAATGTGTCATTGAAAACTTCCACGTACCGAACATGTTTACACCAAATGGAGATGGACACAATGATGTCTTTGAAGTATTTACCAATGTAGTCGATGATTTCAGACTGACAGTTTTCGATAGGTGGGGTGAAGAAGTATTCGATACAGAAACTTCTGGCCAAAGAACCTGGGATGGGACATTCTTAGGCGAAGAACTCACACCTGATGTGTACGGATATTGTGTCCGAGTCAGTTGTAGCGAAGGAGAAGATTTTGTGAAAACAGGAAATGTAACCTTAGTAAAATAAATCAAAAGCCATCAGATGATCTCTGATGGCTTTTTTTAGGCCCTTTTATTGGCAATGGATTAGCTAGAAAGAGCATATTGATGGTTGGTTGGTTGCTAAGCCAACATAAAACCCAAAAACTTTGACGTTTCATTGAAATAAGTAGGATATTTGCAGCTCTGAAGCACATAAGCAATTGAAATGAGTAAAAAAGGAAGGGTATTGGTGGCAATGAGTGGTGGTATAGACAGCACCGTTACGGCCATGATGTTGCACGAACAAGGGTACGAGGTAGTAGGTATTACCATGAAAACCTGGGATTACGCGAGTTCAGGAAGCTCTGGTAAAGAAACAGGCTGCTGCAGTCTTGATTCCATCAATGATGCCAGACAGATTGCGGTGGACATGGGTTTCTCTCATTTTATCATCGACATAAGAGACGAATTTGGTGATTATGTCATAGACAACTTCGTTGAAGAATATGTAGCAGGTCGTACGCCTAATCCTTGTATCTTATGCAATACCCATATCAAGTGGTCTGCATTATTAAAAAGAGCCGATGCAATGGATTGCGAATTCATAGCCACAGGTCATTATGCCAAAGTAAAAGAAGAAGGTGGACGTTATTTTGTATCTAAGGGGCTAGATCCGAGGAAAGATCAATCCTATGTTCTTTGGGGATTGTCTCAGGAATGTCTTGCAAGGACCATGTTTCCTTGTGCTGAGTTCACGAAAGAAGAGATAAGACAAATGGCCGTCGATTATGGCTATGCGCAACTTGCATTAAAGCCAGAAAGTTATGAAATTTGCTTTGTACCCGACAATGACTACCGTGGTTTCCTAAAACGAAGGTTGCCCGAGCTCGAAGCAAAAGTCAATGGAGGTAATTTTCTCAACACCCAAGGAGAGGTTATCGGTACGCATATAGGATATCCATTCTTTACCATAGGCCAAAGAAAAGGCCTGGGTCAAGCTTTTGGAAAACCCGTTTATGTTACCCACATAGATCCAATCGCAAATACAGTGACGCTTGGTGATGAAAAAGATTTGCTTAGAAATGGTGTCTTAGTAAGTCAGATCAATACCATGAAATACGATTCTGTACCTGATAGGCAAGAAGTTGTTGCCATGGTTCGTTACAACGATCGTGGAACCATTGGGCAGACTGAATTAAGAGGCGATGATGTGTATGTACATTTTTCTGCCAATGTCAGAGGAATCGCGCCAGGACAATCGGCTGTATTTTATGAAGGATCAGATGTATTAGGAGGCGGAATAATCTCTCAAGGATACCATAATTAGAACTTTTTTCGTTTAGATTACATTAAAACAAATTATAATGTCTAATAACCTGCTATTCAGCTTATTAATTCTTTTTTCTTTGATTCTATTCACGGCTTGTGAACCTGACTTTATCCCAGCTTCTGAAGCGGAAATCGAAATGGATTTTTTTCCGATAGACTCAATCACTACATGGGAATACCGCATGGATTCTGTGATATACGACAATGAAGGATTGACAGTAGATTCCTTCGTTTCTTACAGAAGAGAACAGGTCTTGGGTAGTTTTATGGATGCCGAAGGGAATATCACTTATCGTTTGGGCATTGCTAAAAAACAGGAATTGGAAGATATTTATATGGAGACGGATATCTGGACATTCAAATTGAATGAAACAGGATTGCAGCGCACAGAAGAAAACCTAAATTTTGTAAAGCTATTGTTTCCGATAGTTTTGGGAGATTTTTGGGATGGCAATCAGTTTCCAGAAGATACTGAAGTATTTATTGCTGGAGATGCCGTTGAAGTGTACAAGAATTGGGAGTATGAGTATGTAGATAGATTTGATACATTTACACTCGGGGCAAATGTTTATACAGATGTCATTCATGTAAAACAAGCCGATAATTCAAATGCCATTGAAAGAAGATTTTCTGAGGAGTATTACGCCAAAGGTGTAGGTATGATCTCTCGAAATATGATGATACTAGACGTTCAATGCGGCACCAATCCCGATTGCCTTTCCGCTCCATGGGTAGACAAAGCCCACCAAGGATTTATTTTGAATCAAAGACTAATTGATTTCTATTGATCAATCTGGTAAAAATAGCCCATATCGGGAGTACACAGGGAAAAGCTGGTGCACTTAAGTTTTATCCTGAAGAACACTTTGAAGAATCACTGCCAAAGCTAGAATTTATCTTCCTGAAAATAAACGGAAGTAAGGTCCCATATAAAGTTGGTAAAATCAACCAATCTCATGATCCGTGGTTACTTTATATTGACAATATCAGCGGGCCAGAACAAGCACAGCAATTCACAAATTCTGACGTTTTCACAGAAAGCAATCACGTTCCTGAATCTAAGGTCGTTACAGAAGAGTCAATGATAGGATTTTCTATTCTGTCTTCCGAAGGTGTGAACTTTGGTCATGTCATCGATGTAGAGGAACATCCGCAACAGATACTGCTTCTAGTAAATTGGAATAACAACAATTTTCGAATACCATTGCATCCAGACATTGTTGATGGCCTAAACAAGCAAGAAAAAACCATTATGTATAGCTACACCAATGAAGATTTAGAAATACTTTTTTCCTAAGATAAGTATGCGTGTTTTGTGTTTTTGAATTCAAACAAGCAGTAATTGTTTAAATTACACTAAGTCTGATAACCATAGTTTTAGAGATATAGGTAACTTATAATTACTCAATTTTTAACAATCTTCTGTTTCTTTTGACCCTAATAATATACTGCAAGTAAAATTTCACCAATCAATTTCCTTAAACTTATTTGATTTCTAGTATATTACCCTTGAACTAGGTACAACTATGAATAAAAATCTGAAGATTTGGGGACTTTGTCTATGCGCGCTGTTGTGTTCATTCAACAGCTCTGCCCAAAATGTAATCAAAGGTGTTGTCTATGATGCAGCCAATAATGACGCAGTCATCGGGGGAAGTGTAATCATTGAAGGAACAACACAGGGAACCATCACAGATTGGGATGGTAGTTTTGAATTTGAAACGGATATGGCTTTTCCATTTACGATTTCCATTTCGTATATCGGCTATGAGTCACAATCCATAGAAAAGGTAGACGATAGTAGATTGGAAGTTCGCTTACTTGAAAGTTCGACCGTAATCGAAGGGGTTGAGGTGACTGCAAGTAGAATTTCAGAAAAGCAAAAGAAATCTCCTCTTACCATTGAGTCACTAGATTTGATTGCCATAAAAGAAACGCCTTCAGCAGATTTTTACGATGGTTTAGGTAGCTTGAAAGGGGTAGACCTTACAGCGGCAAGTCTTGGTTTTAAAGTAGTCAACGTGAGGGGCTTCAATAGTACAAGTCCTGTACGGTCGTTACAAACAATCGATGGTGTTGACAACCAGGCTCCGGGGCTAAACTTTTCTTTAGGAAATTTCCTAGGCAGTTCAGAATTAGATGTAAACAAAGTCGAATTGATTGTAGGTGCGAGTTCTGCATTTTATGGTCCGAATGCATTTAATGGTGTGATTGCCATGGAAACCAAAGATCCTTTTTTCCATGAAGGATTATCTGCTAGCATTAGAGTTGCAGAGAGAGCATTATTAAAGCCTGCAGTGAGATGGGCTGATGCCATAGAAAATAAGAACGGTCATAAATGGATGGCTTATAAGATAAATCTTGAAGCATTAAGGGCTGATGATTGGGTTGCAAATAACTTTGGCCCTGTTGATAACTCATTTGTTGATGCATCTAATCCAGGTGGATTTGATGCAGTAAATATATATGGAGACGAGTATTTCGGAGGAGCAGACTTTTCAGAATTTGCTTTGTCTGATCCTGGAAACGGAACAATTGGTAATTGGTATAGAACTGGATATCAAGAAGAGGATTTAGTAGACTATGATACACGAAATTATAAGGCCAATGTAGCTTTTCACTTTAGAACCAATCCAGCCAAAGATTTTGATTCACCAGAAGTTATCGCTTCTTCAAGTTATGGTTCTGGAACAACGGTGTATCAAGGAGACAATCGATTCAGTTTGAAAGGAATTAACTTCTTTCAAAATAAGATTGAATATCGGAAAAAGAATAATTATTTTATAAGAGCATATCAAACGACAACTACGGCTGGAGATTCGTATGATCCATATTTTACTGCACTTCAATTACAAGAATCAGCAAAAGATGATAGAGAGTGGTCCATTGATTATTCTAATTTTTGGCTTAATGGTGATGGAGAAGTTAAAAGTATACAACAAAGAATTATCGATTTAGGATATCCTGAATTTAGTGTAATTGGTTTTGATCCTGTTACCAATATGGCAATTACTAGTTTTGATCAAGAAGCTGCTGAACAATTTTTTATTGACAATGCAGAGTTATTTAATCAATGGCATGATGAAGCTGAAGCTTATGCAAATGGTCCCGGTTATGGATCAAGTAACGCAGAAGCATTCTTTGAGCCAGGAACTCAAAGATTTCAGGAAGAATTTGATCGTATCACGAGTACTTTAAGAAGCGAAGGAGGCACCAAGTTTTTTGATAGATCTTCTTTGTATCATGTGCATGGTGAATATAAGTTCAAGCCAACTTGGACAGATGTAATTACGGTTGGTTCAAATTTCAGATATTATACTCCTCAATCAAAAGGAACAGTATTTTCCGATACTTCCGGTGTAAAAATAACCAATCAAGAGTTTGGTGTGTATGGAGGAATTGAAAAATCTTTGTTTGATAAGAAAGTGAAGGTTTCAGCAGCATCTAGGTTAGATAAAAATCAGAACTTTGATTTCTTGTTTTCACCAGCAGCTTCAATTGTGTATACTCCTTCAGAAAATAATTTCTTTAGATTTTCTTATTCTTCAGCTATTAGAAATCCAACTCTAGCTGATCAATATTTGTTATTAGATGTTGGTAGAGCAACACTAGCAGGTAATCTTGATGGAGCTCAAGATTTAGTAACCATTGAATCCTTAATCGATTTCTTTAATACTCTGAATCCTGATACTTTATCATTTTTCGATATTGATCCTGTTAGACCTGAGAAAGTTCAAACCTTTGAAGTTGGATTTAGAACCACCTTATTTGAAAAATTGTATGTGGATGCCGGAGCATATTATAGTATATACGATGATTTTCTAGGTTTTAATATAGGGGCCGATTTCGAAGTCGACAATACAGGTCTGGGGATTCAGAAGTTGGACGTATTTAGATATGCTGCTAATAGTACAAATGAAGTAAGAACACAAGGCTTATCAATCGGATTGAACTATTATTTGGCTGATAACTATTCGTTAAATGGTAACTATTCCTACAATCAGTTGGTTAAGACGGCAGACGATGATCCTATCATTCCAGCCTTCAATACGCCCACCAATAAGTTCAATATTGGATTTGGTGGAAGAAATTTACCAGTAAAATCTGGTGTATTAGGTATAAAAAACTTCGGATTTAATGTAAATTACAAATGGATTGAAGGATTCATCTTTGAAGGATCGCCTCAATTCACTGGTTTTATTCCTTCCTATGACATGCTTGATGCTCAGATTAACTTCTTAATCCCGAGTATCAATTCTACCATTAAATTTGGTGCATCTAACATTCTCAATAACTTGGCTTTCCAAACATTTGGAGGTCCGGAGATTGGAAGATTGGCTTACATTTCATGGACATATGAACAAGGCAAAAAATAATTACTAATTAATTACATAAATTGAAATTTTAATAAATAGAATGAATATGAAAAAAATTTTTACACTTTGTTTAATCATTACAATTTGCCAACTATCGTTTGCACAACGGTATGTTGAGGAAATTTTTGATGATGTGTCTGTAACTTCAAATGTTGTTTACGGAGTTAATCCTACAGTACTAACATTGGCTGATACGTCTATTTTAGAAGCAGTAAATCAGCCTTTGGTTATGGATATTTATCAACCGACCGGGGATACTGAAACTGATAGACCTTTGATGCTGATATTCCATACAGGAAACTTTCTGCCACCAGTGCTGAATGGTCAGATTTCTGGTCAAAAAGTCGATTCTTCTGCGGTAGAGATTTGTACTCAATTAGCAAGGAGAGGTTTTGTTGCTGCATCTGTAGAATATCGGGACGGATGGAATCCTTTGGCACAAACACAACCATTAAGAGCTCTTGGATTAATTCAAGCTGCTTATAGAGGTGTGCAAGATGGTAGAACTGCCGTGAGATACATGAGAAGATCAGTCGCGGAAAATGATAATCCATACGGAATTGATCCAAATAAGATTTCAACTTTCGGGACAGGAACTGGGGGTTATTTGGTTTTAGGTATGGCATCGCTAGATGAATATGCTGAAATATTAAATACCACCAATGGTCCTGGTAAGTTTTTATTTGATAGTAATGGTGATGGTATGGCAACAACACCAATGGTTCTTGAAGCTTTTCACGGGGACATTGAAGGAGTTACAACTGTCGTTGCTCCAAATGGATCGTTTGGTTACCCAGAAGGAGATACGACTACCATAGCTGACCATGTTGATTACAGTTCAGAAGTACAATTGACAATAAATGTAGGAGGGGCAGTAGGAGACGTTTCATGGATTGATGAAAATACTTCTCCAATTATCTCTGTGCAGTCTCCATTTGATATGTTTGCTCCATATGATGACGCAACATTGATTGTACCAACAACAGGAGATGCAATCGTAAGAGTACAAGGAGGTTTGTCAATTGCTAGAGCACAATCAGCATTAGGTAACAACGATTCTTTTGCTAACGGTATTTTCACGGATGAAATTACTCAAGAAGCAATGGACAATGCAGCGACTGCTGGTCACGAATACATTGAAGGACTTTATCCATTTATTTCACCACCCAACTCTCTAGGACTTGATGAAGGAGTAGTAATTGATTGGTGGGATCCAAATGGACAATCTCCAGTGAATGGTCCAGGAATGGGCTTTCCATGGAATTTGATTGTACTTCCAGGCGATACACTTTCTTTACATGAGAATGGATTAATCTTAAATGAAGGAATGTCTGCTGCAAAATCTAGAGGTAATATTGAAAGGATTATGGGATACGTTATCCCTAGAACTTGTTTAGCGCTTGAATTAGAAGAATGTAATTTTCTTTTCTCAAGTACAGAAGAAGTGTTAGCAGATGACTTATTCTTAAGCATTAGCCCTAATCCTGTAGATAATGTGATGAACTTAGACGCTGAAGATCAAATCATCAGAGCTGTTCAGATTTTTAGTCTTGATGGAAAAATGGTCGCTCAATACAACAACATAAACCAAACACAGTTCACTGTTAACAGAACTGAAATTGGAACTGGTGTTTATGTAATAAAAACTGGTTTTGATAACGGCTTCTCTTCTAGAAAAGTTGTTTTCAAATAAGAAAACTCAAACCAACTATATAAGAAATGCCTCGAGAAATCGGGGCATTTTTTTTTGCTCTGAATCCAGCCCTTTGAAAAAGCATAAATTCTACTTCATCCGACATCTAACATTTGCGCAAGCATAAAAAAAACTAGAATCCAACAATCCCAAAATCCAATAATCCTAGTTAGTGTCCTCTAATCCTAAAATCCCTCTATCCTAAAAATCCTAGTTAGCCTCCAATCCTATAATCCTTCTATCCAAAAAATCCTAGTTGGGTCCAAAAAATCCTAGTTGCATCCTAAAAATCTAAGTTGGTTCCAAAAAATCCTAATTCCCCCTAGTGCATCCTATCACCCCTCACTTCCAGCCTTTCCATGATGCCTTTTTCATATTCTAGATATTCCTGCCATCTGACTTGGACAGCTTCTTTGCCTCCATATTCTTCGGCAAGACTTAAGAACATTCTGTAATGACCTGCCTCCGATACCATAAATGTGTGGTAAAATTTGCGCAAGCTTTCATCTTCTAGATTTTGAGAAAGGATTCTAAATCGCTCACAACTTCTTGCTTCTATCAAGGCAAAAGTCAACAGCTTTTCTATCAAGACATTGTCTCGTGAACCACCTTTCTTTTGAAATTTTAGTAGTTCACCTACGTACTCATCCTTTCTTTGGCGTCCCAGTTTTAAGCCTCGCTTTTTCAACTCATCCAGCACCATCTTAAAATGCCCCCATTCTTCGGCAACAACTGGAACCACTTCGTCCACCATTTTTTCTCTCTCTGGAAACATCTGAATAAGAGAAATTCCAGAGGTGGCTGCCTTCTGTTCACAATACGCATGATCAGTGAGAATTTCTTCAAGGGTTTTCTCCGCAAGATTTGCCCAACGTGGATCGGTTTTTAATTTTAGTCCTAACATCTAATTTTGAATACAGTATAATTGGTTGACAAAAAAATCGACATTGTAGATTTCATACTCCTCATAACCCTTGGTCCAAATCACACCGATCTTATCAATGTATGATTTGTTCATCAGTTTGATTTCCTCCTTGTCAAGACTGCACGATACAACATAATGTGTGGACTGACGATCTTCGCTCATTTTAGGCAACGAATTGCTTATATTGTTGGAGTAAAAAGATGAACCGTCCATGAGGAAAAATTTGATCAAACTTCCTCGTTCGACATAACCGTAATCTTTGCGTGCTCTTGATGAATTGACCTTAAGGTTCATTTCAAGGTAGACATAGCCTCCAGTAGTCAATAATGCTCCTTTTCCTTCTACCAGTGGATAATCAACCAACATGCTCTTGAAGAGGTCGGGAGTAAAGGTGAAAAGGGGTTCTGCTTCCAACTCTTTGACGTATTGATTGATGGTCTGATCGGTACCGTCAAATTTGATATCACAAGGAATATTGACACCATTTTGAGCCTTGATTTGCATCGAAAAACCCAATAAAACCAGAAGTGTCAACAAAATCTTGTACATAGTCGATAAATATGAGACTAAGATATAATTAAAAAGAGAAAATCATTTGTTTCAACTATATTTACATTACTATTTTTAACAATATGAACCTAAGCTATTATGAGTGCTAAAAATATTATAAGCCTTGTTATTGTCATGGCTTTTACGGCTATTTCGTGCAACAAAAAAATGACGGAAACCACCAGTGTTGTCGAAGAAAAAGTGGATCAAATTATGATGGAAAAAGAAGAAGCAATGCAGATCTCTAAAATTTTATATCCTAAAACAAGAAAAGATGATTCTGTTGTAGATGATTATCACGGTACCTCAATAGAAGATCCTTATAGGTGGTTGGAAGACGACCATAGTGAGGAAACAATCGATTGGGTAAAAAGGCAAAACGAAGTGACTTTCGGGTACCTGCATAAGATTCCTGGTAGAGAAGATTTGATAGATAGGTTGACCGACTTATGGAATTATCCTAAGTATTCTTCTCCGTTCAAGGAAGGCGATAAATACTACTTCTTTAAAAACGATGGGCTACAAAATCAAAGTGCGTTGTATTCCATTAAACAATTGAATGATGAACCGACCCTTGTTTTAGACCCAAATAAATTTTCAGAAGATGGAACAACTTCATTGGGTGGCACTAGTTTTAATAAAAATGGGAATCTGCTTGCATATGCAATTTCAGAAGGTGGATCTGATTGGAGAACCATCAAGGTTTTGGATTTAGAATCAGGTAAAATTTTGCCAGATGAAATAAATTGGGCGAAGTTCACAGGAATATCATGGGCCAAAGATGGTTTCTATTATTCTCGTTATCCAGAGCCAACAGGTGACGGTGAATTGAGCGATAAGAATGAATTTCATAAATTATATTACCACAAGCTTGGTACCGACCAATCAGATGATCAATTGATTTATGCAGACTCTGAGCACCCTCAAAGAAATGTCTATGCGGGTGTATCCGAAGACGAGGAGTATTTATTCTTAAGTGCGACAGAAGGCACATCAGGAAATGCACTTAAGGTTAAAAGAATCGATGACAAGAAGTTAAAAACGCTTTATGCAGACTTTGATTTTGATTTTAGTGTCATTGACAACAATGGAAGTACCATTTTGGTCTTAACCAATCATGAAGCGCCGAATAAAAGAATTGTAGCCATAAATTTTGATACACCTGAAATTGAAAATTGGAAAGAATTGATACCGGAGCAGACAGAGCCAATCCGATCTGTTTCAACAGTAGGAAATAAAATGTTTGTCGGTTACTTAAAAGATGCTAGTTCTAGTGTCAAAGTTTTTGATATGCATGGGAAGTTCCTCAGTGATCTAGAATTACCAGGTATTGGGACAGTAAGTGGTATTTCTGGTAAAAAGAAAGGAACAGAAGGTTTTTATTCTTTTACTTCATTCACACAGCCATCAACGATTTATAAATTGGATACAGAAACAATGGTTTCCAAAGTATTTAGAAAGTCAGAAATCAATTTTGATGCCTCTGATTATGTAACCACACAAGAGTGGTATACAAGTAAGGATGGGACAAAAGTGCCGATGTTTATCACCCATAAGAAAGGTCTGAAATTGGATGGTACCAATCCTACTTTATTGTACGGATATGGAGGATTCAATGTATCACTGCTCCCTTCTTTTGCGATCACAAGATTGCCTCTATTAGAAAATGGAGGAGTACTTGCGGTAGCCAATCTTAGAGGCGGAGGAGAATTCGGAACCGAATGGCACAAGTCGGGAACACTAGAACGAAAGCAAAATGTGTTCGATGATTTTATTACAGCTGCTGAATTTTTAATTGGAAAGAACTATACAAGTAATGAAAAGTTAGCTATTCAAGGAGGATCAAATGGAGGGTTGCTTGTCGGTGCTTGTTTGAACCAGAGACCAGATCTATTTAAAGTTGGTTTTCCAGCAGTAGGAGTAATGGATATGTTGAGATACCATCAATTCACCATTGGCTGGGCATGGGCAGGGGACTACGGAAGAAGTGACGATCCAGAAGCATTTAAATATTTGATTGAATACTCGCCAGTGCATAATATTAAACCGATTGCATATCCTGCTGTTATGGTTACAACGGCAGATCATGATGACAGGGTAGTGCCTGCACATTCATTCAAGTATGCAGCAACACTACAGGAACGTCATACAGGTGATAGTCCGGTTTTGATAAGAATTGAGACGAGTGCTGGTCACGGTGCAGGAAAACCTACATCTAAAAGAATTGAAGAAGCAGCTGATATTTTTTCATTTATGTTTTACAATATGGGTGAACAATTTAATTACTAAAATTCAAGCTTATTTATTTTTTATTTGAAATAGCAGATATACGGATTCTAAATATTCTAGATGTTATCATCTTTGGATATCTTCTCTATGTAATCTATAACTTGGTCAAAGGAACGATCGCCTTTAATATTTTTATTGGTGCGATCATTCTTTACAGTGTATATCTATTGGTGGACTATCTTGACATGAATCTGCTTTCTACTTTGTTGGGTAAGTTTGTCGGATATGGGGTGTTGATTCTCATCATCTTATTTACCTCTGAGATTCGAAAATTCTTGTTACTACTCGGGGATACAACATTGAAAGGTAGGCTCAAATTCTTGGATCAATTTTTTGGCGATGAGAAAGAGATGATTGTTACTGAATTTGATACAATGGCGGATGCCATTACTGAATCAAGCTTTCATTTGGGCAAGACCAAGACAGGTGCTTTGCTTGTACTTGCCTACAATGATATTCCTCAGATCACCAATACTGGTACTAGAATTGATGCCAATATAAATGCCCATTTATTGGAAAGCATCTTCTTTAAAAATTCACCACTGCACGATGGTGCTGCTGTTCTGAAGCGTGATAAAATTATAGCTGCATCTTGTATACTTCCTGTTTCTAAAAAAGATAGTATTTCTAAAGAATTGGGTCTAAGACATCGGGCTGCAATCGGCATGTCTGAAGCACATGAAACACTGTCGGTTATTGTATCTGAAGAAACAGGGGAAGTCTCTACAGCTTTGCGTGGTAAAATCAATAGGAACATCAGTCCAGGACAATTAAAAACAGAAATTACAGAATATTTTAGCAATAAATTAGCCTAAATAATATATGGAAAATGTACAAAATTTCATCTCTGAAAACAAAGATCGTTTTGTAGAAGAGTTGTTTGAATTATTGAGAATACCCTCCGTTTCTGCTGATCCCGCTTACGCAAATGATGTCAGAAAGACAGCGGAATACCTTGCCGATAAAATGAAAAGCGCTGGTGCCGATCAAGTAGAAATATTTGAAACAGCTGGACACCCAATTGTGTATGGTGAAAAAATCGTTGATCCAAACTTACCAACAGTTTTAGTGTATGGGCATTATGATGTACAACCTGCCGACCCAATCGAATTATGGGATTCTGGTCCATTCGAGCCAGTAATTAAAAAGACAGAAATACATCCAGAAGGAGCAATTTTTGCAAGAGGCGCTTGTGATGACAAAGGGCAGATGTACATGCATCTTAAAGCCTTTGAAGCCATGAATAAACATGGAAACATTCCTGTAAACCTGAAGTTCATGATTGAAGGTGAAGAAGAAGTAGGCTCAGTGAATTTAGGGATCTTTTGTAAAGAATACAAAGACAAACTGGCTTGTGATGTTGTTTTACTATCTGACACTTCTGTCATTGCCAACGACACACCATCTATCACTGTTGGACTTAGAGGATTGAGTTACATTGAGGTTGAGGTGATTGGGCCAAATCGAGATTTACATTCTGGCGTTTATGGGGGAGCGGTTGCCAATCCTATTAACGTGCTTTCGCAAATGATTGCAAGTCTGCAAGATGAAAACAAACGGATTACCATTCCAGGATTTTATGATGATGTAGAGGATCTTTCGGATGAGGAAAGAGCTGCGATGAACAAAGCTCCGTTTAGTTTAGATAATTATAAAAAGTCATTGGCGATTGAGGACGTTATGGGCGAAACCGGGTATACGACCTTGGAAAGAACAAGCATCAGACCGACACTCGATGTAAATGGGATTTGGGGTGGATACATAGGAGAAGGTGCCAAAACTGTATTGCCTTCCAAAGCCAATGCAAAGATCAGTATGAGATTGGTGCCGAACCAGCATCCTGAAACCATCACCAAGTTGTTTCAAGATCACTTTGAGTCAATTGCACCAGAAGGAGTAAAGGTAACGGTAAGCCCTCACCACGGAGGATTTCCTGCGGTTACACCGACCAATACACCAGAGTATAAGGCTGCAGAAAAGGCAATGGAACAGACTTATGGCAAGACACCGATTCCGCAAAGAAGCGGAGGCAGCATTCCGATCGTTGCATTGTTTGAAGAAGTGTTTGGAGTTAAGTCCGTTTTAATGGGTTTTGGCTTAAATTCCGATGATATTCATTCGCCAAATGAACATTATGGTTTATTTAACTACTTCAAAGGAATAGAAACCATACCTTATTTCTTCAAATACTATTCAGAATTAAAAAAATAAAAATTAGAAACAGATTATCATGATTAAGAATATTTTATGTTTGTGCTTCTTTTTAACTAGCTTAAATATTAATGCACAGATGGACACTATAAGTTATAGTATCGGAGTGATTATCGCTCAAAACCTAGAAAAGCAAGAAATCACAGATGTGACTGCTGAAGATGTAGCTGCTGGATTGGCAGACGTTCTCAATTCAAACGAACTTAAGATATCAAAAGAAGAGGCTGATAGAATCTTTGGTGAATATATCGAAGCTAAGAAAGCAGCAAAATTTGATGGCAACAAATCTGCAGGAGAAGCATTTTTGGCTGAAAATGCAAAAAGAAAAGAAGTAATAACTACCGATTCGGGTCTTCAGTATGAAGTAATTACTCAAGGAGTAGGAGAAAATGCTTCTTTGTCTAATACAGTAAAAGTACACTACCACGGTACATTGATCGATGGGACCGTTTTCGATAGCAGTGTTGATAGAGGAGAACCAATTGAATTTCCATTGGGAAATGTAATCAGGGGATGGCAAGAAGGTTTAGCTTATATGAATCCTGGTTCCAAATACAAGCTTTATATTCCTTACGATTTGGCCTATGGTGCTCAAGGAGCCGGCGCTCAGATTGGACCGTTTTCAGCACTAGTGTTTGAAGTTGAATTGATTGAAATAAAATAATTATGGGGTAATACCCATAAAGCAATTTATGCTTACAATAGATATTATAAGCCTCCTTCCGGAGTTATTAACGAGCCCTTTTGATCATTCTATAATCAAAAGGGCTCGTCAAAAAAACCTACTCCAGGTCAATGTCATTGACCTTCGTGAATACGGTGTAGGAAAACACCGCCAACTTGATGATTACCAATATGGTGGCGGTGCAGGAATGGTCATGATGATCGAACCACTTTTCAATTGCATCAATGATCTGAAATCCAAAAATCAATACGACGCCATCGTATACCTTACACCAGATGGTAAAACCTTAAACCAAGGCATTGCCAATCATTTCTCCACATTTAATAAGATCTTATTTATCTGTGGTCATTACAAAGGCATAGATCACCGTGTCAGAGATCATCTTATCACACACGAAATTTCTATTGGTGACTTTGTTTTATCAGGAGGAGAAACAGCTGCCATCATCATGGTAGATGCGATTGGTAGATTATTGCCAGGGGTATTGAACAATGAAAGCTCTGCGCTCTCGGATTCATTCCAAGACAATCTATTGGCACCTCCAGTCTACAGCCGACCAGCCGAATTTAATGGATGGAAAGTCCCGGAGGTTTTATTGTCCGGTCATGATGCCAAGATTGAAGAATGGAGAACAAATCAATCCTTGGAGAGAACAAAAGAACTAAGGCCTGATCTTCTTGAGGATGAGTAAGACTTAAGTATAACTGATACAGAAATTTACAAACAAGAAATAAACAAACAACGAAATGGTTACAGTAACAAATAAAGTGATCTTCCTTCCCAAAAATGGAATGGGCATGAGCAAAGAAAATCAGGTAAGTGCCAATGTCCAAGGTAAATTGAAAAAGATGATCATCAAAGTAAAGAAAATGAAAACCGAAGCGGACATTAAAGTCAAACTTACGGGTTCTTATAATGACTATACGATTGAAGTCGATCCCAAAGATGCAAAAGAGGCATCCAAGATAATTGGCATGTTGAAGAACAGAGATTAAAATAAAAGCCCGCTACGATATTTCGTAGCGGGCTTTTATTTTTGTACTTAAATTTTATCCGATGAATCTTTCATCAGCTACGGTTATTGTTTGACCCCAAGAATATCACAGGTATCAGTATCAATCATGACCCCTGTCTCTACAGCTACAACTCCTACAGTCAATGCTCCGTCCAAAATTTCACCTGCTGCATCTAGAACTGCACCACCTCCCACTGTAAGGTTGGCAAAAAAGTTAGGAACACCATCACCGTCTGGATCATAAGGGAAATTCTCGACCATAGCACTTAAGTTAATCGCGTTGCCACTTACGATTCCTTTCAGGTCAATACCTAAATTCCCAAGAGTCACAGTTACTTCATTTACATCTTCTGAAAGACTCTCTGAAATGGTTAATGCAAATCCCTCAGTATTTATCAAACTTAAGATTCCTGCACAATCTAAATCTGCCAAGTAGTCGCCTAAAAATTTGTCTCTGGTATAAACACAACTACCGTTGTCTTCTGTTGCTGTAGGATCAAAACTCTCTGCAGATTCATCGGTACATCCTGGTATCGGATCTTCACCACATGAAGTAATTGTCATAGTCAATGCCATTAAGGCGAGTATTACAAGTGTATTCAATTTCATTGTAATTGCTTTTATTAGTGTTTGTTGTATAGTAATGTTAAATCTTTATAAGTATAAAGATTGATCGGCAAGGCAAAAATAGGATTTATTGACGTTTATTCTCTAGCATATCGACATAGTCAACCGATCCAAGTCTCATTTTAACAGGAAATGTAGCTTTCTTTTCAATTTTGTTTTCTAAAATACAAAAAGCACCTAACGTAGGATGGTAGCAATGTTGCGCGTCGAGGTGAGAGAATGAAAGCAGATTTAGCTTAGGCTTTAGGATTTGCTGTGCTTTTGCGAGTTTTTCTTCACTGATTGGTGCTGCTTTTTCAGAATATTGTGCTGATACATTGCTGCTAATACAACAAAAAGCAACCACAAACATAGCCAATAAACCGTTTTTTCTAGCTTTCACCTTCTTCATGATAAGTCAAGTTATAAAATTTGCATGGAATACTCACGTTTACCAAATCAATACTTTGCTTTACTGTCAATCCTAAGTCATCATTTGCTTCTAAATTAGAACTAAACAGCCAAAGGTCATTGGATGGTTTTATTCTATTAATGTGTTTTCCTATCTTCTCATAAATAGCGCCAATGTTTTGATTTTCATTGGGCTTATTGAACGGCGGGTTGAAAATGTATGTTGCATTTTCATCTCTGAATTTGGTCTTGAAAAAGTCTTTGCTTTCTAATCTTATATGCGCTGACATTGGTATGCGTTGTATATTGACCCGTGATGCATCATATTCATCGGGATCTATTTCTCTTCCGATAATGTCTGCTGTCGGATCAGTAATCTTTTCGTTGGATTCTTCCTTGACCTTTTTTAATAATTTTTTGTCAAAGTCATACCAATCTTGAAATCCAAATCTCATTCTACAATAACCAGCTGGAATATTGCACATCATCATCATGGCTTCGGCCAAGATGGTACCTGAGCCACACATGGGGTCTATTAAAGTTGACTTTTTATCCCAACCAGATAGAGCAATCAATCCTGCTGCCAAAACCTCATTCAATGGCGCATGACTTTTGGTTTTTCGATAACCTCTTCTGAACAAACTCATGCCCGAACTATCAAGAGAGATATCAAGCCATTCTCTATCGATGGTGATATCAATTCTAATATCTGGATATTCATTGTCATCAATAGGTTTCGAACCATAATGTTTTTGAAAATGATCGCGGATGGCGTCTTTTACTTTTCCTTCTACTTTATTGGCTTCTGGAAATATCTCCGAATCAACATGGGTTGTCACGGCGTATGACTTTTCTACATTCATGTATTGATCCCATTTGATCTTTATAACAAATGCAAAAAGTTGGTTAAGGTTTTGGATCTTATTGGAAGCAATCGGCACCAAAATATTGGCTGCATATCTAAGATTATAATTCATCCGATAGAGTCCCTCCTGATCGGTTTCAAAAGCAACGCTTCCCGTTCTTACCTTAATCTTTTCTCCTTTTAACTCAGCTATCTCTTCAGCCAACAATTGTTCAAGACCATGGTAGGTCTTTGCAATGCACTTCATGTTTTAAGTTTGTATGGCTCCTACATTAAATCGCTCAATAGGAGCGTGACTTGCCGCTTCCAATGATTTTGATATAACCTTTCTTGTATCCCTAGGATCAATAATGGCATCCATCCATAGTCTTGCCGCTGCATAATATGGAGAAGTCTGTCTGTCGTAATTTGCTTTGATTTCTTCAAAGACTCTTTTTTCTTCTTTCTCATCTACTACTGCATCTTTGGCTCTACTGGACATTTTTATTTGCGTAAGCACCTTGGCAGCTTGAGTACCTCCCATTACTGCAATCTTTGCAGTTGGCCAACCGACGATAATTCGTGGATCGTAGGCTTTGCCACACATCGCATAGTTTCCAGCACCGTATGAATTTCCAACGACCACTGATATTTTTGGCACTGTAGAATTAGAAACGGCATTGACCATTTTAGCTCCATCTTTGATGATTCCTCCATGCTCTGATTTGGATCCAACCATGAACCCTGTGACGTCATGGAAAAAGATCAATGGAATTTTCTTTTGGTTACAAACCATGATGAACCGAGCAGCTTTATCGGCACAATCAGAATAGATAACTCCTCCGATCTGCATTTCACCTTTTTTGTTTTTGGTAACCAATCTATTGTTGGCAACAATACCCACAGACCAACCGTCGATACGGGCGTATGCGGTGATCATTGTTTTACCATATTCTTCCTTGTATTCGGTAAGCTTGCCTTCGTCAACAATCGTTTTTAGAATGTCTCTCATGTCATAAGGCTTCGCCCCATTCTCTGAGTAGTATCCCAAAATGTTTTTTGGTTCTAATGAAGTTTTTGGCTTTATTCTATCCAATCCTGCTTTAGCTTCAACTGGTACTTTATCCATCAAGTCTTTGATCAAGTCAAGGGCTTCTTTGTCATCCTTTACTTTGTAATCAGTTACTCCTGAAATTTCACTTTGGGTAGTGGCACCACCTAAAGTTTCTTTGTCCACGGTTTCACCTATTGCTGCTTTTACCAAATAAGGTCCAGCCAAATAGATAGAGCCAGTACCTTCTACGATGATAGATTCATCTGACATAATAGGTAAGTAAGCACCACCCGCTACACAAGATCCCATGATGGCAGCAATCTGAACAATTCCTTTGCTAGACAGCACGGCATTGTTTCTGAATATTCTACCAAAGTGTTCTTTGTCTGGGAAAATTTCATCTTGCAATGGAAGGTATACGCCCGCACTATCCACCAAGTAAATAATTGGAACGTGATTTTCCAATGCAATTTCTTGAGCTCTAAGATTCTTCTTTCCAGAAATAGGAAACCATGCACCCGCTTTTACAGTGGCATCATTGGCAACAATCATACATTGTCTTCCCCCAATGTGACCTAAGCCAGCGACACACCCTCCAGCAGGACACCCACCATGTTCTTCATACATCTCATATCCTGCAAATGCGCCAATTTCAAAAAATTCTTCCATGTCATCAACGAGATAAGCTACACGTTCACGTGCTGTCATCTTGCCTTTAGCGTGTTGTTTTGCGATTTTTTTCTCGCCTCCGCCCAGATGTATTTTTTCAAGTTTTCTGTTGAGATTGGCTACTGCCAACAACAAGGAATCTTCATTTTTATTAAAAGTGATATCAATCTCTGCCATAAATCTTATTATATGGGCAAAGGTATAAAAAATACAGTCTCAGATAAGACTAGTCCTTAGGGGATATCAAAAGAATATGGGTATGAACCAGTAAAGTTGGGGTAGTAACCTTCCAAAATGACACTTCCGTGTATATTCTGTAATTGTTCTACTAGTTCACCGGCAGTATCAATGGTCTTTCCATTTACACCAGTAATAATATAACCTGGTTCCATATTGGTGGCTGCGATTGTTTTATTCTTATAAATACTCACAACATAAACACCTTTCTTAGGCATGGATTTTACTTCTTTTGAATCCAGATCTCGTACTTCAAATCCCAAGTCAAGTAAGATAGGGTCTTTTCTTACTGCAATATAATCTGTCGTATTCAATTGATTTCTTAAGATAACTGCTGTTCTATATTTTTGGCCTTCCCTGATGTATTCGATGGAGACCTCATCACCTGGACGATGTCTACCTACCTCTTCCATAAAGATCGGAATACGAGGTGTGTTTTTATCATTGATGGAAATGATGACATCTCCATTTCTCAGACCTGCATCTTGTGCAGCACTGTTGCGTTCTACAACATTGAGATAAACACCGCCCACTGTTTCAAGATTGAGACGCTTGGATATTTTATCATCTACATCAAATATACTGATGCCCATCCAGCCACGCTGGACAGCTCCATATTCCATAATGTCATATACTACCTTCTGAACAAGATTCACCGGAATGGCAAATGAAAAACCTTCATAGCTTCCACTTTGCGATATGATGGCTGTGTTGATTCCCACCATCTCTCCATTGGTGTTTACAAGTGCACCACCACTGTTGCCTGGATTCACGGCGGCATCGGTTTGGATAAAAGATTCAATCCCTTGACGCTCCAGGATGTTGATGTCTCTAGCTTTGGCACTGACGATACCGGCAGTGACTGTCGTTTGTAATTTAAATGGATTTCCGATAGCAAGAACCCATTCACCGATTTGAAGTGAATCTGAATTACCATATACCAATGGGGTCAATTCAGTTGCCTCTATTTTTAGAACAGCAAGATCAGTAGCAGGATCTGTACCTATGATTTTTCCTTTATATTCTCTATTGTCATCAAGCAAGACGACAATATCAGACGTTTCCTCAACTACGTGATTGTTTGTCACAATATAGCCGTCATTGGATATGATTACACCGCTACCTGATGACTTGGACAATCGTTCGTCAATCCGATCACCTGAAGTAGTATACGCATTGATTCCGACTACAGAAGGACTGGCACCAATAGCTGCTTTTGTAAAATCATTGGGAGAAGAAGAGTAAAAATATTTTCTCAGATTTCCTGATAGGACAAGTTCACGTTCATTGACCAATTGAGCATAATTTTGCTCAGTTTGTCGATCCTTCTTGGCTACATTTGTTGCAATAAAATAAGAACATACCGAAGAAGCGAATATAGAAACTAGGACGATTAATATTGTTTTACGCATCTCTTTTAGAACTTTGGTGTTATAACGTATCAGAATGTCTATTTAATATAACGGAAGAAAGTACACAAATATAACATATTATAAATAATTAATATATATAATGTCTATCAAATTCACTAAAATGCACGGAACTGGCAATGATTTCATCATGATTGACCAGTTTGACCAGAAACCTGTTGATTTATCAACCAAGCAGGTATATGATTTGTGTAATCGTCGATTTGGCATCGGCGCAGATGGATTGATCATATTAAGAAGCCATCCCGAACTTGATTTTGAGATGGTCTATTATAATTCTGATGGTAATCTGAGTTCGATGTGTGGCAACGGAGGGAGATGTGTTGTTAAGATAGCCTATGATCACAGATATATAGAAGAACACACCACTTTTTTGGCTCCGGATGGTATACATCATGCCATGGTTGATGGAGATATCATCAGTTTA
>CALFDU010000058.1 GCA_937950315.1 uncultured Saprospiraceae bacterium
CCTGAAATAGATTTAAACAGTTTTAAGGTACTGTACGTATAGTGTTATCTTGATACCCAAAAGTTCTTAAATCTTAAGTTCACGAGTTGGACCACTAGGTCTTGATTTGATCGAATTCTTCCAACTTATAAAAATGGTAGGAATGTGTTTCAAAGCCATTGAAATATTTTATCATGAACAGATGAATATGCTTTCAAAAACGGTTTCTGTTTGGTAATATACTTTTTACTATTTACTACTTACAGTCAAAAAACATTTCACAATACTCTGAAGTACTGGCTGCTTCTGCAAGCCATTCTTTCAAGGAAACGCTAACTTATGTACTCAAGACTTTTGCAGCAAGACAAACATTCATGACTGAAAACGGTGTTAAGTTGATATGTTCAGTAGTAACATTTGTGCACAGCTAGAGTTCAAGTTCTAAATCATCAAACATTAAATCCTTGATGTGACTCCAATTAAGGTATCTATTGTCGTTCCATAGAAGGCGTGAGAATGATTGATTAAACCCTGAATGCGCGATGTTATTACGAACTGTTTTCAACACATGTGGCTGGTCACAAATAAAAAAAATTTCACGATCATCTTCAGCATGCCTATTCCTTGTCTTGTAAACAATACTCTTGTCCTCATAGCTTGCAATTGATGAATGATTCATGTTCTTGTGCATTTGGTACATTGTTCTATTAGCTGAAGCTCCATCAGAAGTGACAGCCATGACCTTTAATTTACACCTCTCCTCCAGAATGCCAACCGCTTTCCAAAACAGCGGAAACAATTGAGTAGCTGTGACAGCTTTAGTAGCAAAATTGGCTAGGGTAAACTTCATGGGGTTAACAATACTTCGCACAAGAAAAACCAAAGCATGGGATGCAATCTCATCAGTCTTTTTTAAAGCAGCATAGTAAAGTTCTGTATTACCTAAATCCACATAGCCAATTAAATCACCTGTATGTTTGTCCCAGACCAAATCTTCTTGGATTTTTATTTCATCTAACAGAAGGACCTCATATTTCTCTTCTTCTGAAAAATGCTCAATATTTGCAACAAGTTCATTTATTACGTCCTTGTTAAAACCTTGCGTTGGTCGAATGTAGTTTTTGTAATCCCTCAAACGTCGACGACTAGGTAACATGGTGAAGCCTGTGCCATTATTAGAATCGAATCTGATGTCATCATAGGCAGAAGAAGACTTTGCAGCAAGTGCCAGACAATATCGAATGATCATCGGATGATAGCGCACACCCGTTTTCGTAGCTGACTGATATTTTTTCTGTTCATCCCAGAAGAATTTCATAAAATGTGGCCTTTTTTCAGTATTATCGACATTTGACATGATTGAAACCAAGTCATTGTGGAGAGATTCATCTTTGATGTCTATTGACTTACCAGCAATTTCTTGTTTCATTTCTTTTATATCACATTTTAGAGCTTTGTTTTCTGATCGAATATTTTGCAATGTTAATTTTATACGTTCAGGAGCAGTGTTCTTTATGGAAGCGTGTAGCTTTTCTGGTGTCGATAAATTACTTTCCTTTCTTTTCAAACTTTTGATTTCTTTGGCTTCTGCTTTAATGCAATGGGTGCATTTCGTATTGCCAGCAGATAATAAAACGGAACAAGATGGATGTCGATAAAATTTGGACTGATGTAATGGAGTGCTAGTAGCATCTGGGCAAGATAAGGAGAATATTTTTGACACAGAATGTTCAGTAAAACTAATAGCAGAAGCAATATCATCAATTCCAATACATGTGTCAAAACTAGATAACTCTTTGATTAGATTTGAAACAGTTATCTTATTGAACGATTGAGAATTAACGTTATATATTTCATGATCAGCCGGTAGAAGCCACAAAAAGTATCTTATTTTGAACTCAAGTGTGTCATTTGTGTGTATTTCAAACTTTGGAACAGAATGCACTTCATGAAAAAATCTAAACACGGTATCATCTTGACGACTTCTATTTTCCAACCAGAGGGTAATTTCAATATTTCGATACGTTTTCTAAAGTCATCATAATTTTTATAACGTGATGAAACAATAGTGGATGATGAAGATGTTGAATTAACTTGTTTTTTAAACAAAATGCTTTCAGCAGAAGATCTCGATACTGGTGGTGAAGGTGGAATACTTTTAACTGGAAGATTCAATGTTGGTATTTCTCCAGGTTTTAATGTTTTACAAGTGTCATGAACAAAATACTGGTCAGGATTAAAATGATTCTGACAAATATAGATACGTTTTTTGTTGATCTGTTCTTTTAACTGTGCATCAGTAACACGATCTCTGGTTAAAACTGAAATTAATTTGTTTCTCCAAGCAGTATCAAACTCAGAATCGCCAGATGGTACCTTAAATATACTCAACCCCTACATAGACCTACATAGACCTACGTGATACATGGCAACCGAAAATAGAGCAAGTTATACCCAACATTACTAAAAAATCTATACAGAAGTATCCAGACCTATTTGTTTGCAAACAAATCTGCATATTCCTCTGCACACGAGAACCAACGCCATTTTTAATCTGTGTCTATCTAAAGCACTGGGTTCGAGTATCAAAACTAGAACAATAAGCTAGACAATTGTGCGAAACGGATTTCCAGACTATTTTCTTTCTTATGACTATGGTTAGACACTCTGTAGATATAGCTTTTTAATAATTATCAGTGCCATAACCACCGGGGGACCAGAGGGGCCCAGGCCCCCCCCCCCAAAAAAAAAATTTGAACTTGGAAAGATTTTTCCCCAAAGGTCTTTGCAGTATTGTTTCATCGGTTCAATACAAAAGCTTTCTGTAAAGAAAATATCAAAGAGGCCTGTTTAAGCCATTCTAGAGGGTGAAAAATTGAAAATTTTCTAGCCCTTCGGCCCCAACCATGGTGGGACCTCCTTAGTTGCAATACTATACTTGAGTCGCCCCCCCCCTCAATACCAAATGCGTGGTTACGGCACTGATTATTTTGAACATATTTAATCACGAGCAGGCATATGACTGATGATGAGGATCATGGTATCTTTTAAATGCGATTCCCTTCTGTAGCAAGGGGGTTCACTATTTTGGTGGGTCTTCGGGTTTGACAATCCCGCTTTTCACCCCAGTCATTTTGAGTTGTGGTCATCAGACACGAAGCAGCTACTCCTGAAAGAGAAGAGTCTGTCATCAGAACAGACTTCAGGCAGCCATCCTGTTCATCCAAATTTCGTAGGCAGAAATGCCAAGCTTATTTCAATTTTTCCATTTTGTTTTCCATTACTTTACC
>CALFDU010000059.1 GCA_937950315.1 uncultured Saprospiraceae bacterium
TGTTAATTGAATTTCAGATGAGGCAGGATTGGGATAGATATTTATTTGACTAGAGATTGATTCATCTTCTGTATCTGTTCCGATGATGCTTATACAGTCTGAAACCGCAATGCATCCTGTAGGACCCATAAGTTGTACTTGGTAGTCTCCATCTACTTCCGGTGTGAAGGCTTGATTGGTTGCCCCATCAATCGGAGTAGAAATATCGTTGCAGTCAAACCATTGATAGGATACATCCACGGCAGAAGCGGTGGCTGTAGCCTCACTTAGGCTTATTTCATTGTTTATGTTATCAACTGTGATATTGAACGTGAAGATGCTGTCACAACCCAAGGTGGTTGTTTCATTGAAAACTATGCTTGTGTCATTTTCAATGCCGTCAATGATGATATCATTTATGGTGATGGTTTCTCCTGAACAAACTATAAAATTTGCAACGTCATTATAAGAAGGAGAAACTGCAACGGTCGTTACTACAATGCTATCACAGCCATTGCTGCCAGTAAACACACTCTCCTGTGTTATTTCTGATTCTATATTAGTAATGGCAGTGCCATCTGGGAATATGAATGTTTCCCCTTGGCAGACAAGACCATCTGCAAAATCAAAGATAGGAGGAACAACCGTCAACTCCGTGGTTATGATACTATCACATCCATCGAATGTTGTAAAGAAGCTATCGTGGGAAAGATCTTCTGTGATGTCTATTTCTGTTGTGCCGTCAAAGAAGGTGAAATTGTCTCCACTACATATCATTTGCGTAAGCGTAAATTGATAGCTCTGTCTGGTAGCAATACTCGTATGAATTATACTATCACAGCCAAATTGATTTTGTAAAGTGCTGGTCTGAGACATTCCTTGAGTAATTACTTGTTCGGTGCCATCTGGAAAAATAATATTGTCACCAATGCACACCGAAGTAAAAATGCTTTCTTCTGTCCCTTCTTCAAGACTCAGATTGATCAATATGATACTGTCACACCCATTTGTTGTTTCTAAAAAACTCGTGTAACTAAAACCTTGGGTAAGGCCAGAGAAAGTGGTGCTATCTGGAAAAGTATAATCGCCGCCTAAGCATGCAATGTCGCTTTCAACAATATTGTAATCTGGATATAGATCTACAATATAATTTACGATACTGTCACAAGTTCCGCCTGTAGGAAATGACAGGTCGTACACAGTATTGTCATTGATGGTAAGTGTATTCCCGTCAGGAAAAGTGTAATCTTCTCCTCGACATACTTGTATGAATTCTTGTGAATTGGGTGCTGGAATGATGGTCAATGAAGTGACGACCGTACTATCACAATTAAACTGAGACAACAATTGTGAAGTATATGATTGCGAGTCAAGAATGATGTCACTTGTGCCATCAGGCCAGGTGTAGTTTTCACCTTGGCAGACCATAAATGATTCTGTAGTATTATAAGTCGGAACGACTTGGATATCTATCGTGATCAAACTATCACATCCTGCATTGGTAAGCAATGCAACTTCATATGCCGCATCCATGGTTGCCACTGTTGAACTTCCATCTGGGAATGTAATTGTCTGACCTTCGCATGCTGTAAATGGAACAAGTATGTTATGCGTAGGCAATACTTGAAGATCTATTACGATTGTTGAATCACAACCATCTGGAAGAGGGTAGTTGAATAAATAGCTTCCTGTTTCATCATATGTTTGATCTTCAAATTGTAAAACTTCACCTTCGCAAATTTCAAAATCTAAAAAGGTATCATCTGGAGCAATACATCCACCTTCTATTATGGTGTGGACCTGATTGATGTCTGGATTGTTGATCGTCTGAACAAAACCGGATGGCCATCTGATGACCATGCGGTCAATGCTGGTAGCACCACCAATACCAAAATTTGCCGAAAGGGAATTGGTAATTCCATAGGATTCCCCCGATCTGATTTCTCTTAACATCACACCCCATGCTCCATGCAATTCTATTCTCGCACCTATACCATTTACATTGGAATTGGTCCCTACCAAATTGGCTCGGAGCCAGTTGTTTCCTTCGCTGCTATTGAGAAACAATTTGTCAAAAACGTCTGTAGGTGTATTGAAGAATTCTCCAAAACCACCTACAACATCCAGGTAACCATCATTGTTGAGATCACCCAACGCAAATGATTGCATGGCATCCAAAGTCTGAAAGGCACTAAATATAGGTGTGAAAGTTTTGTTGCCATTGTTTCTAAACATTCTGAAACCACCTTGCGAGCTGGTGATTAAAATATCAAGAAAAGTGTCGTTGTCAAAGTCGGCCATCTTGACCTGTATGCCCAATCCGTGATTGTCTATAGCAGGAGAAAATCCTGCTCCATTGGTGATATCTGTAAAGTTTCCATTACCATCGTTTTCATACAAGATACTCGCTTTGTCGTGGTTGACCAAAAAAGCATCTAAGTCTCCGTCATTGTCAATATCTCCAAAATCAATCGCCCAGGATTGAGCAAAAGGAACCAAACCTCGTTGCATGGCTACCTCAGTAAAATTTCCATTGCCATCATTTTCAAATAGCTGATTTATTCTGCGTGGGTCCATTGGGTCAGTAATGCCCAATCTGCATTTTGCAATATATAAATCTTGATCATGGTCGTTGTCGTAGTCGATCCACATAGAAGCATAGTTGCCAGAGTTGTCTGACATCTGCGTGGTTTCTGTATTGATCAAACTCGGATCATAGTTCAAGGTTTTCCCATCTCCTACATAAGGAAGATTGATTCCATTGTCGTTGCATACAAATAAATCTAAGTGGCCATCATTGTTTATATCCGCCATGTTGGAAGCTTGGGGAAGGATAGGAGGGCCGCTTAGGTTTTCTTCAATAAATGAGCTGCCTGTATCATCGGCCCATGCCATTCTATGAAAATCATTGGCAGTGGCTAGAAAAATATCGTTGT
Source organism: uncultured Saprospiraceae bacterium (assembly GCA_937950315.1). Classification (GTDB taxonomy): domain Bacteria; phylum Bacteroidota; class Bacteroidia; order Chitinophagales; family Saprospiraceae; genus JAHDBF01. The sequence goes on from CALFDU010000059.1 coordinate 2,916, forward strand.
AACCATTTCTATCTACGTCACCGATGCATATTGACCAGACCGATTGAGGACTGACGATACCTGTTACATTGGAAGTAAAATCTCCACTGGCTGTCTGCTCATCAATAACCAGTTGGGTAGTTGAGTGTAATCGGATGATGTCGTCGAGTCCATCTCCATTCATATCTACAACCCCAATGGCCGCACCTGAGTTAACATTTTTATTGGCGAGCCTTTCGCTTGCTTCGACAAATGAGATCTGTGCAAAAATGATCTGTGCAAAACAGACAAACACGGCGGTAGTTAAGTTCTTTATCATATTTGTGACTATAGCTTCAGTGTGTAAATTATAACATGTTGAAATAATTGCAATGATGGGGTCAAGACATTAACGTTTCTAAAGTCTTTTCGCTCCCTTAAATCCAAACTAATAGGTACTTCTTAGTATTTGGCCGCCTTCTTTCCTGGGTCGCTGGCGCTTATGAATTCACGCAAGTGCTCATTTGCGGAAGCGAGATCTTCCGAACGAAGATACATCATGTGCCCACTGCGGTAACCCTTAAAGCTCATGCGATCTTTCAACCGGCCAGAAGGGTCCAATTGCCACATGGTGTACTTGGCATCAAAGTAAGTAGTGGCTCCATCAAAGTAGCCCGATTGAATCATGACATTGAGGTACGGATTCTGCGCCATGGCTTGACGCAAATTGCTGCCAGTATTGTCATTATCGCGATCCCAAGGACGGACAGGTCCAAACATGTTGTACTTGATGTCTGTGTCATACTCAAGGTAGTGCTTGATGTAATGGTTGATGGCTGGTGTAAAGGAATGCAGCCATGAAGTCAATTCCGAATTGTAGTCTGGACTATCACCTGCATTCATTTTATCAATTCCAAGATAACGTGAGTCAAGACGTCCGACGGTAAAGCCATCATCTCTTCTTAGTTCCTTCCAGAAAAAGCGAGTAGAAACATCCAGGTTGTGCTGTAAGATTACCTCCTCAGAGATGCCAGAGTAATAGGCCATTTTTGACGCAACCTCTGATCTTTTTTTATCATCCAAAAATCCTCCCATAGCGATGGCAGGGATGAGTTCATTGATGGCATATTCTTCCGATTCTGCAAGGACTTCATCGAGGTCTTTTTGTTGAAGCGCTTCAGGTAATTTTTTTTGATACCATGCTGCTGCCGTAAAGTAAGGCAGTCTATTGGCAGACTTGACAGGTCCTTCTCTGTCGATCCCAAGGTCTGTCGGAGAGACAAGAATTACTCCATTGAGGTACATCCATTGTCTGTTTTGGAGTTCAAGCGCAAGGCCAGAAACACGTGTTGTTCCATAGCTTTCTCCGATCAGATATTTTGGCGAAGTCCAACGATCGTTTCTGCTAACAAAAGAGTTGATCCACTCCGCAAGATATTTTATATCGGCATTGACTCCAAAGAAGGTTTCTCTATCTACTTCCTTGTCAAGAATTCTAGAATATCCTGTGTTGACAGGATTGACAAATACGATATCAGCGACATCAATGATCGAATGTGGATTGGATTTAACTCCGTATGGTTGCACTGGGTAACCTTCATCATCTACATTCAGAATCATCGGTCCTGTGTAAGCTACATGCATCCAGACCGACGCTGAGCCAGGACCTCCATTGAATGAAATAACCAAAGGTCGGGTTGATCTATCGGATATTCCGTCTCTGGTATAATAAGTATAGAACAAGGAAGCAATGGCTTTTCCATCCTCATCCCAGACTGGCTGGGTTCCGCATTGTGCTGTGTAACTGACCGGCTGCCCTTTAATGGTTGTCTTGTGTTTGGTTATGATAGTGGATTCAGCTTCAAGCATTCTATCCTGAGCAGAAGCAAAAAATGACGAAAAGAGACAAAAAATGAAGATTATACCTTGTTTCATGATGTGTTATTTCCAGTAAATTAAAAATATTTAAGCTTTTCTACTAAAAATGACGTGAATGAGAATAAAATTGGAAGAATTGCTGTTAAATTATCTCTATATTTAGACTTACAATCCGTTGTAGTCACACCCTATCTTCCTTATATTTCTATATTACCAATAAGGCAATTAAAGCATATGAATTTTTCTTTTTTACTTAAGAATGCATTGGCATTGAGCATCGCTATGCTATTCAGCATTAACCCAATTTTTTCACAAGAATCTCGTACGTGTGCGGCTATGGACCATCTAGAAGACATGATGGAAAAGGATCCTACGATGAAAGAAAGAAGAATTCAGATAGAGCAGGATATTCAAGATTACATCAATAACCCTTTGAGAGAGGAAGATGGTGATGTTGTCATCATACCAATTGTATTTCATATTATTCACAATGGAGATGCAATCGGAAGCAATGAGAATATTGCAGAGATATATATTCAAGCACAGCTTGATCAGTTAAACGATGATTTCAGAAGAACCAATTCTGATGCTGATGGGACATGGGCGCAAGCGGCAGATACTGAAGTAGAGTTTTGCCTAGCTGAAGTGGATCCCAATGGAAACGCAACAACTGGAATCATAAGACACAACATATCAGGTGGTCCTTGGGGACCCAATAATTTTGATAATACCGTCAAGCCACAGACAGTCTGGGATAGAGATAACTATCTTAATTTTTGGAGTGCAGATTTATCTGGAGGACTGCTAGGTTATGCACAATTTCCAGGTGGGCCTGCCAATACCGATGGTGTAGTTTGTCTCTATAGTTCTGTCGGGTCGATAGATACACCCAATCCGCAAGGAGGTGTTTTTGATTTAGGTCGTACTGGAACCCATGAAGTCGGACACTGGTTGAATTGTTTCCATATATGGGGTGACGATGGTACGAGTTGTAATGGATCAGACAACTGTGCTGATACACCAAATCAATCAACAGATACTGGAGGTTGTCCTAGTGGAGTGCAGACGGATGCTTGTTCGCCAACCGCTCCAGGATACATGTATCAGAATTATATGGATTATTCCAATGATGCCTGCATGAATATATTTACAGAAGATCAGAGAATGAGGATGCACGCGGTACTTGATGGATCTCGATCGTCATTGAAGACGGCAAGTTGCGGTGCGGCAGATCCAGTGGCGCCTACAGCCGATTTCTCTCCAGATAGTGGCACTCAGTCAGTGTGTGGAACATCCACCTCAATAAGTTTTACGGATGCATCAACAGGAGTTCCTACCTCATGGGCATGGACTTTTTCTGGAGCAGCTGTGAGTCCGACAAGTTCGAATGCACAAAACCCAACAGTCACTGCCAACGCTTCTGGAAACTTGGTTGCAACACTGACGGTAACCAATGCAATAGGAAATGATACACATTCAGGAACGATTGTTATAGATTTATTACCAACATCTGATCCTGCATGTCAGGTACAACCATGTTTGGATTTTGATGGAGGTCCATATAATAATTTTAATTATGCAGATGCCTGTGCCATTGGAGGATGTCCTGAAATAGAAGAGGATTTTGAAGTGTGGGAAAATGAGGCTTACATTTTGGCTGGTTTAAAAAGTGGCTTGAGTTATACTTTTGAATTTTGTGATGGATATTCCGCAACGACTTGGGATGCAGTGATCACTTTGGGTGAATATGATAATGGAACTGGTGAAGCAGTTCCAAATTCGCAAATCGCATGGATCAATGGTTGTTCGTTGACCTTTACCGCGCCAGCAGATGGTGATTATATTATGGTATTGAGTGGAGAGAGTAACTGCGGCGGCAATGAGAATCAAACCGACAATGGGGTGCCTACATTTGGATGTAATACAGATTGTGCTTCTCAATGTGGATTGTTGTTTACAGACAGTGGCGGTTTGGATTTTAATCACCCGAATCAGCAAGATAGAACCTATGTGTTGTGTCCAGATGATCCTACCTGTGAAGTGACTGAAGTTGCTTTTACTTCTTTTGAATTGGAGGACACCTATGATTTCTTGACGGCGTATGATGGTGATGATGCTACGGCAACATTGATCGGAGAATATACGGGTACCAATAGTCCTGGGACTTTGACATCCACACACAGTACAGGTTGTTTGACATTTGTATTTGCGAGTGATCAAGCTGTAACGGAAGCAGGATGGGAAGCAGATGTTACGTGTATTGACGATGGTTCTTGTGCGGATGATTGTCCTGATGATTACGCTGGCGCAAATGCACTTTCTGGTTCAGAAAATGGGACTGGAGGGGTAAACAACAATGGTGATTATGAAACCAACGGAGAGATTGAGTCTACCCAATTGATTAACGGGGGCGCTGTGGATTATGATTCTGGCGTTTCTGTAGAATTAGATAGTGGTTTTGAAGTTGTGGCTGGTGCAGAAGTCGATGTGTTTATCGATGGATGTAATGATGGTGCTGGAGGAAATACCTTAACGAGCAATGATCACACAGATCGTCGAGTGCGAAACAACGGAAAATCAAGAACGGGTATCGACAAAAATCCAAGCGAAACAACCCATTCAAAAATGAAGGAGTAATTGAATATTCCTTTTTCTTGAATTTACTATGTAATTTGTGTTTTCATACTTTGAAGCATAGATGATAAAGTCCACAACTTTCAAAAAAATCCTTGCCCTCTGTGGCTTTAGCCTAGTACTATGCTTATTGAGCATACAGGTAGGACACAATTGGGGTGGAGATTTTTCAATGTATCTTGCTCAGACCAAATCTTTGTTACAGGGTAATCTAGATGAATTGTATGCGATCAATGAGTATGCAATGGAGCAATCGGATCTTCCTTTTGGTCCCAGTTTGTATCCTATGGGTTATTCGATATTGTTGACCCCTTTATATTATTTATTTGGTTCTAATCTGATTGTTTTAAAGATATTCAGCGCTTTGTTTTTCGTTGGATGTATTCCTTTGGTTTTTAATATTCTACGATCCTTGGCATTCAAAAAGCGGATAGCTTTTTATGCCACTGTGCTGTTTGCCATCAACTATCAATTTGTTTTTATGTCGGATAGTTTGGGATCAGATATTCCTGCTATGTTTTTCAGTTTTCTAGCATTGGATTTAATGCTAAAGTCTCGAGATAATGATCATTGGATTTATGCCACAACAATCGGTTTGGTGATATTTGTTACCTACATTACACGCACTGCCGGATTGGTATTGATTCCTACTTTGTTGGTTTTTCATATCTGTTTCTTGATAAAAACCAAGAAATGGAAATTCTTCAATGTAGCACTGCCATACTTGGTATTTGTCCTTTGTTATTTTATTTATGGACAATTTTTTGAAAGCATCGATGGGAAGTATTTAGATTTAATTGACAATGTCAGTGTACAATCAATTTGGCAGAATGTATTGGGCTATGGAGAGTTTTTGATGGAATTTTTGGTGAGTACTAAGTTTTTACCTAGAGCGATCGTAGTACTAGGTGCTTTGGTTTTCTTTCCATTATTCGTGTTAGGAATCATTCCTTTGATCAACAGAGACAATTTGTTTTTGATGTGCTTTTGTGCGTCGATGTTGGTGTTGTATATTCTCTATCCTTTTACATCTATACGATTCGTGATTCCACTTTCAGCTTTTGTTATTTATGTCATCTTAAATGGAATTCATGAATTGGAGCTGAAGTTTTTTGAAGACTTTCCACTCACAAAGTGGCTTGGTTTTGCTTTGATTTTGGGAATGTTGTTCCAAAGCATTTTGGTGATTGTCGTCCATACTAAAGAAGGAACCAACGATGCATTGACGCCGGAGATGCAATCCATCTATCAATACATCAATGCAGAGATTTCAGATGATAAAATCTTTGTATTTCATAAGCCAAGAGTCCTGCGTTATTTTACAGATAACAATGGCTTTATGCTAGAAGATTTTTCAAGCCCCAAAGTAAATCAAGCAGACCATCTTTTGGTCCCCAAAAATGAGATCAATTATCCAGGTTTTAAAATTCAGAAATCCTGGGATCATTTTCAATTAATGACGAGAACAGAATAATTACATAAGTACCCCATCCACCGCTTCAATAGAAGGAGGTAGATCCGTTTCATTCAACATTTCTCTCAAGTCAATTTCAATTACCCGACACAGGGACAACATAGGAATATCGTTGCCCAATCCTTCAAATGGATTTTCGGAATAATCACCGACCAGCTCCATTACCAAATAAATCCAAGCGACTAGTATAGAAAAAGGGATCGAAACCCAAGGCCCCAATTCACCCAATTTGTGAAATTCAGATACCATTGGAAATGGAAGTAGGAAGATAAAAATACCCACAAAGATGATGCTCATACCTCCATACTGTCGAGGTAGGGGGAATTTTTTTATCCGCTCGCACTTTCCTTGCCAATCATAAAATAGGTTGAGAATATTTTGAAGCTCCATATGACGGAAATCATCAATCAAGTTCAACTTCCTCAATTCCTTTAGATCTTGTCCTTGATAATCGATGATCTGAGTAGCGGTATTTTTGTAATTAATCAATGTGTCTATTTCGTCCTTTGGCAACAAGGTCTCAAGTTCGATTTCAGTAACTCCATCTTTTAACATACCGACTCCGTAGGTCATTTTCCTTCTTTCATTGAGCTTTGTTACATGTCCTCCTTGGCCTAAGTGCTCCCATGGAGTTGGGATGAGTAGTTGATTTCTTAAAGTGTACAGCCAGGCAATATGTCTATAGATTAATCTTTGTTTGACATTGTATATTTCCTCTTCAGCCATATCAGTTTCAGTGAATTGGTTGCTGATGTAATTGTTGATATTGGAACCCCAAGCTCGACTGCTGTTAATGATAGAGCCCCAAATTTTCCTTGCCTCCCAAAGTCTGTCATAGGCTTGATTGTTTTTAAAACCTACGTAGAAGGCAACAGCAGTACCTATAACAGATATAGGAACCCAAGGCACATCTAGCCACATGTCGTGAAAAATACTGTGGAGCACTGTAACTAAAATCATCCAGGCCGAGATCCATATTAAATGACCACCCGTAAATCTCATCAATCCTCTAAAGCTAATATTCTTTTTTATAAACATGTTTTGTTCTTTGGCTGAAAGATAGAAAACAAAGGGAGAATATACAATTGCCATATACTTTTACTCAATTGGTGATCTATGCAATAGAAAATGTGAATCACTATTTTATCTTTGAAGTAATGAAGAAGATTGTAGACTTTCTCAACCAGCCATATCCTGAAGCAGATGATTTTATGGCATCTATTCGAGGGGCTGTAGCCTCAGGTTTTATTGTGTTTGCAGTCCTTGCCTTGTTTGCCCCTTTTGGTTTGAGTGAGAATGGAGCGGACATGTATTTCCACGCAGCCGTTTTCGGTTTGATAACCGTATTCACTTTGTTTTCGATCGAAGTGTTTTTTCGTTATATCATAAAATTGCGTCGGGATGTTCCGGAATGGACTTTTTGGAAATGGATTGTTTCTATTCTTTTTTTGTTGTCCGTGATTGCAGCTGTTAATTATCTTTATGCCAGGTATCAATTTGGATCTTCCCAGAATAGTTTTTTAGGGATGATGTACAGTACCTTTGTTGTTGGAATTTTTCCTGTTACAGTTTTTGGGAGCCTTAACTTGATTAGAAAATTGAAAGCCAATCAAAAAATAGCAGAAGAGGTTCAAGTAGATTCTTCCATTTCTCTCGCTTCCGCAAATGTTGCCTTACCCATAAAAAACTCCATCAAGACTTTTGAAATAGACCCATCTAAAATTTTATTTTTGGAGTCGATGCAAAACTATGTACTCATTCATTATCTAGATGAACATGATCAATTAAAAAAAGAGACACATCGCAATACCATCACTGCATTGTCAAATGCCTTAGAAAACTCAGGCATCAAAAGGACCCATCGGTCATACCTGGTAAATCCAAAGATGATCGGGTCAGTGAGTGGAAATGCCCAAGGTTTGAAATTGCATTTGATTCAAGGGGAGTCCGTGGTTCCTGTGAGTAGAAAGTATATTGATGATTTCAGATAGTTGTCGATTTTCAGTTTTAGCTTTGTATGAATTTTCTGGATTCTTTATTTAATCACAATAAAATTACTGATGGGCAGTTAGGATATTGAATGGGTAAAAAATTTGAGGAGGTCTCATTTGATTTGCGCATTTATATTTGGTTGGTCGAGATTAGAACTGTTTTTAACCTTGTCGCAAAAACTTCTTTACCTTCTTTTTTTTTGATAATTTATGTTTGCTAAGGAGTTTTTTTTTGCTAATTTAAGTAGAACACAAATCAAACATTATGAAAATTTCCTTATCACTCGCAATTTTATTTTTTAGCAGTTATTGCTTTGCTGCCACTTATCAAGTAGGTTCCACTCGAACATACAAATCACCGAATGAACTTTATCTAGCAAATATTCTAGAAGATTTCGATACCATTGAAATTGATGCAGAAACGTATTCCGGAACGGATGCACTGGCAGTCTGGGAAGCCAATAGCTTAACTATTGTGTCAGTGGGTGGGCGAGCTGCAATGAATGCCGATGATGAATATATTTTTGGAAAAGGGATATGGGTTTTAAGCGGAAATTTTATAACAGTAGATGGTATTGAGTTTTATGGAGCTACAGTACCAGATAAAAATGGTGCCGGAATCAGATTGGATGGTTTAGGAATGACAATAAGAAATTGTTTTTTTCATGATAACGAAAATGGCATTTTGACTACCAATGTAGGAGGAGGAGAAATACTTATTGAGCATTCTGAATTTGCAAACAATGGCTTTGGAGATGGACTATCTCATAATGTATATATTGGGACTTGTGACAAATTGACTTTTCAATTCAATTATTCTCATGGAGCAAAAGTGGGACATAACTTAAAGAGTCGAGCTCATGTGAATATTATTCAATACAATAGGATTATTGATGGTGTAAATGGCAATTCAAGTAGATTGATTGATATTTCTAATGGAGGATTCGCAAATATAAAAGGCAATGTACTTGTGCAAGGAGCCAATGCTGAGAATGGAAATTTGATTGGTTATGCCTTAGAAGGTAATAACAATGTGACTCCAAGCGAACTATACTTAATCAATAATACCATGGTTAATAATAGAGAGGCTGGAGCTTTGTTTTTAGATGCTCCGGACAATAATACAGTTTTTGTGCAGATGATAAATAATATCTTTGGAGGTGATGGAGACTTGATTCAGTTGAACAAAGATGATTACTTAGATCTTAATAATGTAAGAGAACAAGACATCTCATTGTTTGATTTTGTAGATGAAACCAATTTTGACTATAGGATTCAAGAAAATTCAATTGCCATTGATGTAGGCCTTTCACTTTTTGTAAATTTAGCGGGGTTGGATCTAGTAGCTGATTATGTCTATGTGCACCCAACAAGTTTTGCTGTTCGATTATCTGGTTTCGCTAATACCGTAGATGCGGGTGCCTATGAAGCTATTCAGATTAGTTCGACCGAAGATATTGGTAATGATAAAGAAATCCTCACATACCCCAATCCTGTTTACAATGTTCTAAATCTCCCGGAGGTGAATTTCGATATTTCTGATATTGCCTTGTATGATGCGCAAGGAAGGTTGATAGAAAAAATTCAGTCAGAAAATGGAAAGGTGGATGTTTCTCACTTACCTTCTGGTGTTTATACTTTGGTGTTTAAGACAGGCGATGGGGAGATTGTTACCAATAAGATCATTATGCCATAGGGGTTCTGCCAGAGATAAATTAAGTCAGCATTGGTCCTAGTAACTTTGTTTTGCTAGAGTTTCACGCTCACTTCTTTTTGTGAGCAAATAGTCCGTTTAAAAATCACAAGTTTCAGGGTTTCATCAATGAATGATTCCTTCTCAAGACCCTATCAAATTGGCAAAAAAACGAGCCAATGTAGTCGTTGTATTCATAAATGAATGCTGTAAATAGGTATCCTACGCCTTGTTATTCATCAACATAAGGCCCATTTCGTCAACAAAATGGGCATTTCATCAACAAAACAGGTCAGCGGTCAATGAAAGTTGAGTGTAAGCGATTTCTAGTCTAGATTGCAAACAAAACAACGAATCATGGATCAATTAAAAAGTATTATTCTCATCATCCACATCGCGGTAGGCTCTTTAAGTCTTATTGTTTTTTGGATTCCAGTACTAGTAAAGAAGGGTGGAGATATTCATATTAAGGTAGGGAAGTTGTATGTCTTCTTGATGTGGATTGTGGTGATTACTGCCATTATTTTGTCATTGATTAACTTATATTTTAAGGCGTATATCATCGCAGCCTTTTTGGGGTTTTTGTCGATCATAACAGCACATCCATTGTGGTATGGAATGGTGATACTGAAGCACAAGAAAGAAATTACGAGTAGGGTAAAAAGAATAAACCTACTATTGAATTGGTTCCTGTTTTTGGGAGGTGCTGGATTGTTTATCTGGGCATTGATACTAAAGGTACAAGGGCAAGCTATTCTCTTAATCATTTTTGGAATTATCGGAATGGCGTCTGCTCTTCCGATGATCCGAGGAGGTGATAAACCTGTTAATTGGTTGGCTGCACATATCCAAGGATTATTGGGTACGGGAATAGCCGCGTATACTGCCTTTTTCGCTTTTGGGGGATCAAGGATTTTTGGCCACATTTTCACCAACCAACTTATTGCTATTCCTTGGATTATGCCAACCATCATGGGAATAGTAGGAATCAAATATTACAAACGAAAAATGCATTTGCCGAAAGGCGTATAAATATCTCATCGAAGAAAAATTATAGAATTTTTAAAATTGAAATAATGGAAAATCAGATTATAAATAAATTGATTGCAGTCATTGTATTATTGTTGTCGTGCTTGATTGGAAGCGTGGATGCGCAAGTTTATGTTGAAAAACAAACACGACACCGCTTTGCTCAAATGACTATGGGCGTGGATTATTTTGGAAACGGAGGTGTGGAAAGTAGTTTTCTCAATGCCCAGGGAGTTGAACAAGCATTGACGCTTGATAATATGACCACGCCTAGATTGATAATAGGAGGTACCCATTTTTGGGGTCATGCTGATTTTTCAGTGGTGTTTCCATTGAGTGTAACCACGGCAGAAATAGATGGACAAAGCTTGACATTCGCAAGTACGATAGAGACGTCGTTTAAGTATTTTCCTTGGAGGATCAAGCATCATCGATTTGCTCCTTATGTAGGAATTTCATTGTCGGGATACTATTTCCAGCAAGACATCTTGGGTATCGAAAATGGGGAAGGACCTGAATTGGTAAATAGTGTATTGCCATTGATGGCAGGGTTTACTTTTAATCATAAGAATCATTTGATAGAGGCAGGAGTTTCATATATCAGAAGGAATCAACCAGACTATTATATTGCTGAAGATTATAAGACTCAACTCAACATTGCACCTACTTTTTTCAATCTGTCTTATAAGTATATGTTGGATACATCTCTGTCGGCAGAAAGATCTTGGGAGTCTGGTGATACTGAGAAGTTGACAGAAAAATTTGCAAGTGAAGGAATGTTGAATAACTTTTTTATCAGTGCAGGACCTTCAGCGGCATTTACTTTAGGAGAAAGTACGTACAATACAATCAATCGTGCATTTTTACCACAAGCTACATTCTCAACTTTTGGTGATTTTGGAGTCGGGTATTACATGCACAAGCCAGATTTGAATTTTACGATTAATTATCGTGGATACAAAGGGACCAATGCGGCTTATGATGTGAGTCAAGATTTACAAAGACAATCAGTGGGATTTGAGGTAATAAAAATGTTGGGTGATTATCATGGGTTTGTTCCATATGTGGGTCCGATAGTTAGTTTGGAAAATTTGAGTTTTAAGGAAGTGTATGCGGGTGAGACGGTTCATGATATTTCAGAAAGCCAAGTTGCGATGGGGTTTACTTTTGGTTGGGACATCCGACCTAATCGAGTACAAACTTGGTTACTGCGAACCAACTTGCGTTGGTATCCAAAACTAGAACTTGGAGTCGGGGCTGAACAGATTATTTCGTTCAATACCTTGGAGTTTAATTTTATCCAAGCGGTGTTTTATCCAGGTAGAAGGAAATTGTATAAGTAGGAGAATGATCAAATAGAATCAATCAATTTGATGTAATAATTGATTGATTCTATTTGAAGTTCTACTCATGGACGACGCCTGTTTATCATGGATTTCAGGTAGTGTAATTTATAGTTTTGAATTAACCCAGTAATCCAAATTTTTATATAAACAACAAGATCAAAGTAAGAACAATCCCAGCTCCAGTAAAAATCATTCCTTTCTTAAAAGTAGACGAACTAGGCGTGTACATCCAAAAACTTGATACGACCAAAAATAAAAGCGCAAGACCAAAAAAGATATTTAAGAAAAAGAGTGGATCAGCACTTTTGGCCTTATGAAGATGTTGTAGTTTGTCCAAAACCAAAGGAACTTTTTTTACAGTATAGTCAGCGGCTCCAGTTTTTACGTTGTACGTTCCTTCTTTGAAAAACATAATATCGCCTTCTTGCTTGGTTACCTTCAATCTTCTGACTTTGAGTACCTCTCCTAGTGATGCTTTGGATAGCCCTTTGTCCACGGTTTTTTGATAGTGGTATGTTTTCTTGAATGTATCTGCGTCTCTGAATATCAATGTTATACCACTGATGGCATATACTGCCATAATACCAGCAAGAAAATAACCTAGGTTTCTGTGGTAGGTGCGCATTTTGGCTGATGGTGTAGGCATGATCGTGTTTTTATTTTAAAGGTAGGATTATCTTTTGGATTCTAGAATGTAGTATTCTCCTTCAAAGAAGTTTTAAAGGTTGAAGAAGTATCAATTTTCTTATGAGTTACAAGGCGCTAGGGTAGCCTTTGAAATAAAGTAGTAGAGTAAATATTTTTTAAGAAACTTAGCCCTCATTAAACATGACCCCAATCATCAGCTTCACCCGATGAAGGAGACAAACCAATATTTTCTTGTTCTAAATTCACGCCTAGTCCCACGACCATTCTATTGACATAATTGAAATAGGAAGTTACTTGGTTGATCTCCAAAATTTCCCCATCTGTAAATCCACTAGTGCGGAGATTGTCTATATCCTCCTTGTCTATGTTGGCATGGTCCTGCGTAAGTTTCACGGCATGATCGATTCCTACCACCAATTTGTTGTCCAAGATGTTTTTAAAATCTCCAGACTTCATGGCCTCCATGATTTTGGCATATTTCTCATCATCCTTGAGGTTCTTTTTCAAACCCACTGCATGGTGCGTCGCGCAGTAATCACAACTATTCAGTTGGCTTATATAAGTGCCGATCGTTTCTAAGTACCATTTTGGTAAGGTGTTGCTCGTGTGGTGCAATACCGCCTTGTACAAGGCCATATGTCCTTCCAGAGTGTGTGGTCTTAAACTATGGATGCTTAGCACATGATCGATATGGTTGTTGGGCCCTTTGATGCGGTCATATATTTTTTTGAGTTTGCCAACAGCATCGGAGTAGGATATGGTTTTTATAAAAGACATGTATTATTGTTTGTCAAGCTTGGTTACAAGATCAAACTAAGTTACAAAGTAAAAGCGCTTGGTGTGAAATTTTAGTGATTACAAAGACTATAAATATAGAATTTATTGGCTTTGAAATTTGTAATAAACGAAATTATGGTATTCAGTGTATTCATATTATAGGTATACTACCATCATTTGTTTATTACGAAGGCTTTTTATTCCTTGGTAAGATGTGGATTCGATCTGGGATTGTTGAAAAGTTTTAGGGCTGTGTAAAATATCCAAAGGAAATAAAAGAAAAATACAAACCTTTGTCCAAGAGCTGGAATATTTGGAAAAATAAATGGCCAAAATCCAAATAAAATAGTTGAAAATGTGAAAAGTAAAGTTGGCTTAGAAGTCTTTTTCCAGTAATCGTTTTTTTTCATCAATTTTGGAAAAGTAAAAGCGCCAATTAAAAAGCAGATATAACTTGCAATACTCCCAATTGAATGTAAAAGCATACCTGTTGATTGTTTGTTTTCAAAATCCCCTGGAAAGATTCCAGACATGGACATGAAAATTCCACTGAATAGAATTCCAAACAATGGTAATTTGCTAGATTTCTCATTTCTTATATTTAAGTATAGTCCATGAGCATATAGTGAAATCAGTAATCCTGGAATAATATAACCAAAACTGTTCCAGGCCCATTTATTTGTTATATCGCTAGATCCAAGCTCACTAATTGCTTTAGTGAAAATTGAATACTCGGGACGGCTTGATGAGATTATTATGTAGGTAATCAAAAAGACCATTGGCGATGCCATTCCAATTATTCCATAAAACTTATTAGTCATTTTGAGAACCAAATTATGTAAAAATTCAATTCCCAAATTTGATCTATATCAAAAAGTATCGCTTGACGACCTAACTCTGCTCAATGTCTCTTGGGTCATTCCTAAATGAGAAGCCAACATTCCAAGAGGAACTCTAATCAACTTATTCTTTGATGTTTGCTCAAAGAATTGATATCGTGCCTTGGCTGAATTAAACTGAAGAGAAATAATTCTTTCTGATTGTTCAATAAAATATTTAGAAATAAGCATTCTACCAAATCTTTCCATTTCCATAAAATCTCTAAAACAGTTTTCAAGATCTGTAAAAGATATCTTTACTAATTCCGTTTCCTCTAATGTTTGTAAATGAAAATGATCAGGAATGTTTTGAAGAAAACTATAAATGGAAGTAATCCATTCATTCTCAGCTGCAAACTGATCAGTAATTTCTTTTTCATTTTTTAAATAGTAAACTCTTACAAGGCCTTTGTTTATGAAATAAGTATTTTGACAAATTTGATTTGGCTTATGTAAAAAATATTTAGCGGGAAATGTTTGTACCTCACAAATTTCTGTAAGTCGATCTTTCAATTCATTTGAAACAGGAATAAATTTGGCGATATGATTTAGTAAATTTTCTACGATCTATTTTTTTTGATTGAAAATAATGTTCGGCTATAAATTTCTCTAATTATAGGGTAAAATAATAGAAAATAATTTTTCTAATGGATGAAACAATGGTGATGAAAAAAGCGACAAGAGTAGCTTAGAATAAATACTTAAGCAAAGCAAGGTAGTTTAAGTTGCCTTGCAATGCTCAAGATATTTATCTGTATTATAATTTAAATGTAGCTAGTGCTGGGTAGTTTCTTAATTTGCCATCAGAATCTTCTTTGAAGATTCTTCCGATCATATGGATTTCCCCATCCAGTTCAATGAATTTATTTGGACTAAATGATCTGTTTGCATCCAATACAAATTGATCTTCTTCAAAATTTGAAATAGGGACAAGTTTGGAATCCTTTAATTGCATCAATTGCACATGTGTCATTTCCCATCTAAATTTATTGATACCTACTGAAGAGTCTTTGAATGCGAAAATTAAACCTTGATCACTTTCATAATAATCAAAACCAGCTCTGATAACCTCGTCACTTTGAACAGGAATGGTCATTGGCTCCACATTGCCTTCTGTTAATGGGAATACATTAAACTCTTTTTTGTTTTTGAGGAAAATGGCGAAGTCACCTTGTTTTGTTGAAATCATATCTACGGCCTTTCCGTAAGATTTTTCTTCACTTCCCAAATAGGTAGTAGTGCAATTTTCTGAGCTACAATTGGTAACAAAATAGCTGCCTTTTCTAATATAACCTGACACCATGGTTTTCCCGTTGTCTGTCACTATTGTGGTATCTAGTATTCCATATTCGAGAGGATAATCCATAATATGACTGTAAGACAAATCACCTGAACTTGATATGTTTTGAATTCTTAGAGTATTTGGATGTGCATCTGGATTTTTCTTTTTATGGTAATCTTCTACTTCAACAATTGAAACAGATTGTAAAGCACCAACACCACCGCTAAATTTTGTGTTTTTTGTTTTGGCCAGGGTTTTCCATTGCTTGCCATTTGAAACATCGATTGTATTGGTTATGTTTCCATTTACATCAAAAGCTACAATCTCTTTTTGTCTGAATCTATTTCGGTCATCTTCTTTGTCTTGGTAGGCTTGATAAGCGATGGTTTTTCCAGTTGTTTGACAAGAAGCGTCATACTCACTTATCCAATAACTTTTTTTGTGAGCACCCTTGTAACTATCTTCCCAGTCTAAGTTTTGTGAGTCTGTTGTTTCATAAAGTCTTGAATCAAAAAGACCACCAATACCCGATAAACTTGAAGTGATTTTTATCAAACCTTTTCCTTTTTTAGGTTCTTCCTTCGGTTGTTCAGGTTTCTTGGTCATTTTTTGACTTTTATATCCAGTAATTCTGCTTGAAAAGTTGGTCTTCAAACTGGTTTTATAAAATTCGTCAGGGTATTTTCTATTTTCTGTATCGATGCGATCTACTTCTGATAAAGAGGGGTACATTTCAACAAGTTCTTTGTAGCTTTTTATATCTTCATCAGTACCATAGATTGTTCTTCCTTTTTTAAAATTTAGGTTTCCAGAAGGGAATTCATTTTTGTATAAAATATACTTTTTCTTATCGATTATTTTTCCCTCTTGGTTGTAGTCTGCGACATGGAATTGATTAAACTTGGTTTCGTCAGGACCGTTCATGGATAATTTGCCGCAGGTACTAGCTTCTGTTGTGAATACGCGCAAACCGTTGTCTGTTTTTGTAACATGTATTAAGTTAGAGCCTTGAGCTGCGGAATTGGGTATTGGAGCATAGCTGAGATTCTGGCCAAAGCTCAGAATGGGAAGTAGTAAAATGACAAGACAAATATTCTTCATGGTTATAGTTGGTTTAAAAATAAGTGATTAGTAATTGCAAGCTTGAACAACACACAGGAATCAAGGTGATGTGCGGTATTAACAAATATAAGATAGATTTGAATATGTACTATTAAAACGCTTTGGTTATATGTTAAAGGTGAGGTTGTTTTAAAATACAACAAGCGGTTGTAGGTACCAATATTTTATAAAATACAAAATTCAAAATAATCCTGATGTTGGTGCAGTTTTGGTATCTTGGGTATTGTATGATTTACGTAAAATTTCATTTATTCTATTAACCATTATTAAATCATCATGTCGATCTTCATACAGACACTTTTCAAAGACCCAATATTTCTTCCTATCCTTTCTAAAGGGAATCTTCAAGCAATTGAAAAACAAGAACGGATCTCCTACAACAAGAAATCTGAAAATTATTATACGATTAATAGCTTGCAATTTTTAGATATAGACTTTCGTCAAATTTCAATACAAAAGATGTCCGCATCCATTTTTATAGTCATGCACACAGATGATGCTCGCTTAATGAACGATTCCGAGAAATATTTTGGATCCAAAAGCAATAAATGGAACGGCTTTAATGATATGTTCAAGTCTAAAAATATATCAAAAAGAAAATACGAATTTCAATCCGAAATGTACGATCTCACATTTTCCATTCTTGAAAAAAGTGAAGTATTTCAGCTTAGGATTTTAGGTGATTTATTGGAAAGTACTGTTCAATAGGATTTTAGGTGGTGAGCAGGGGCACCTTCTTACATAATTCACCTAATGGATTGCTTTTATGACTTTTCAGAGCATCAATGCTAGTGTTTTGGCAAGAACTCCACTCGTTTTCACACAATTTATTAAGCTCAATAACTTAAATTAATCTACAACGGCATCACATCATCATGCGATTGTGGCTCCAAACCCTTCATACTATTTTTGTATCGATACAAAATACATATGCTGATACATATGATTATGTCAGGTTTAGACACATTATTTATATAATTTTTATTTACCTATCAAAACCTTACTACAATATAAGATGACCCAGACGGGTAATCAACAATAGATAAATTTTTAGGAATGTCCGTAGGAAAGAGTCAGTTACAACCATAACTGACTCTTTTCTTTTTTTGACAATAAAAAAATTCTTACCTTTCTCGCAGCTGATCATTTAATATAACCCTTATGCGCATACTAAGACTTGCAATATGCCAACTGTTGCTGTGTATATGCTTTTCATCTGCAGTTACTCCAATCCATGCCCAATCTCAAACTGTTCGGGATTCTTTTGACCTCCTTATTCAAGAAGAAACCAATGATTCACTTAAAATTATACATATTATTAGGTGTATTGAAGAGTGTGGCTTTACAAGTCAAGATGAAATATTGGCCAAATCTACCGTCGCGGAAGAACTTGCTAATAAGCTCAATTCTGAAATTTTACTTTTTAACGTCTATTTAGCGGCGGGAACGCAATTGACCTTGATCAAAGATGGAAAAGACAAATCCAAAGAAATACTCACGAATTTAAAGGATCTTGCTACAGCAAATAACAATGTAGCCTACATCGCAAGAGCCGATGTAGGTTTGGCTGGATTGTTAAGTAAAGAAGGAAAGGTAGAAAAGGCCAAAGAACTTATTTTTACAACGATAGACTTACTGAAACCAACCAATTTTAATGGAATCAAAGCCAGTTGCTATAATGAATTATCTCAAGTGTACATTATCGAAAGTGATTTTGAAAATGCCAATATGGTCATCGACTCAACCATTGAATTATTAAAAGAGGATACCTTATCAATTCAACTTTTTTCGGCTTATTCCAATAAGGGGAGGGTGTATCGTGCACTAGGGGAAAATGACAAAGCAAAGCAACAATACAAACTTGCAGAAAAAGTAGCCATTGCCAATAATCGAAAATCCAATCTTAAAGTTGTCTATAATAATCTAGGAAACATAGAGCACTTGGCAGGTAATTATGATAAAGCCATAGAGTATTATTTTAATTCGATCAAAATAAAAGAGGAGCTTGGGGACTTTAGAGGGCTTTCTGTAGGATATCATAATATCGGAGCCATTTATGTCGATATGCAAGATTGGGAAAAAGCCTTAGAAAATTTTGAGCTTAGCAATGAGATGGCAAGAGACATTGACTTTAAAGTTTTAATGGTCCACAATGACAATAAAATTGGAAGTACCTTCTTGGAATTAGGGAAACCAGAACAAGCCATTGAGAAATTTATTTTCGCTTTGGACAATGCACGTAAAGCAAGTTTTAAATATGGAATTGCCACCAGCCTATATCGATTAGGAGATGTCTATATAGAAACAAAAGAACACGAAAAAAGCAATAGCTATCTTTTGGAAGCATTGGGTGCATCTAAAGAAATCAATAGCAAACCTCTTGAAAGTGCAGTTTTGGTTTCACTCGCCGAAAACTATATCAAAAGCCCGAAGTCAAAAAACCAAGGCGCTGGAAGTAGTAACATAAAAGAAAATGAAATCCATCAATACTTGTTATCTGCCAAGTCTCTTTCTGATGAAATGGAGAATGTTGATAATCAATTGACAGCTTTGAAAGGATTGAACTTGTTTTATTCTTCAACCGGAAACCACAAAGAAAATGTAGCAGTTTTAAAAGAAACGCTCGCACTGAAAGATACCATATTTACAAAAGACAGGGTAGATGCCATCGCAGATTGGGAAACCAAATACGAAACATCTCAAAAAGAAAAAGAAATCTTAAAGCTTGAAAACGAGCAAAAAATTGCAGAAATAAAAAGAGTCCAGACCAACTACATCACCATAGCCTCCGGAATATTTTTACTCATCTTAGGCTATCTCGGTTACCTTTATGTCGTTCAACAAAACAAACGAAAACAAAGGAATCAAAGAGAAGCCTTTCGATCTAAACTTTCAAGCGACCTCCACGATGATGTCGGTACCATTCTAACGGGTCTGGCCATGCAGACAGAATTGCTAAGTAATTTTGTCCCTGATGAAGTGAAATCTAATGTGGAAAGCATCGCATCCATGAGTCGAGATGCCATGGGAAAAATGAGAGATACTGTATGGGCCATCGATTCCCGTAAAGATACGGTGGATGATTTGGCACACCGAATGATAGATTTTGCAGAAGAGAATTTAATGAGCAAAGACATTCAACTCAAGTTCAACTCCAACCTCAACGAAAAAGATGTACATATTGAACCAGAAATAAGGCAGAACGTCTACCTGATTTTCAAAGAAGCCATTGCCAATGTCTTAAAACATTCAAATGCCGATTTGGTCAATGTCGATTTGATTTCAACCAAATCTCAACTTGATTTAAGTATACACGACAACGGTACCTTTGATGAGCACAACATCAAAACATCAGGAACAGGAACCTCTAACATGAAGATGCGTACCTCCAATCTAGGTGGCGATTTTAAATTGGTGAAATCAGATGGTTTTAAAATCTTGTTGAGTGTTCCTTTAAAAAAGATAAGCTAGTAGGCACCAAGTTCACGGACTCTTTGAAAACCATTTTGGCCCACATATTTGTAGGTGTGGCCCTCTGACAAAATCCATATTCTGTTTTTGTTATAAACAGATACATCGGTTCCTATGTTATTATCTATATCCCTACAGTTTATCTTTTCATCACCTTCACAAAGACAATAGGAAGGGACATTGTTTCTGATTTCTCTTGGGTGACTTCCATTGGTGGAAATTTTTATTTTGTTGTTTGAGTCAATGATGACCATGGTGCCGTCGAGTCCAATACTTGCTTTTTTGACGTTTGTTTGAAACCTTGCCCAAGCATTATTCTTATTGGACAATAAATCACTTCCTGCCAAAACATAAGCCTTGTTATTGTTGTCTATGAGAATTTCACTTACCTTCTGTGAAGGTCCATTTTCTACAAACCTTTGATTTTGCCTTTCGTAAGCTTTACCTTCTTCATCAATGATCCAAATGTTGCCTTTGGAATTACTCGCAATCTTTGTGGCTTTTCTACTGTGAGGAATCATGCCAAAAACCTTGGTGTAGTCATCATATGTAATAACGGTCCCTTCGTCATCAATTAAAAATACAGTATCAAAGTTTTTTGCGCTCAATTGAACAAATTTTCTGTTCGTCTCAATCTTATCCCACTTAAATCGATCCCATTTCCAAAGCACATTGTAGTTATCAATTCCCCAAGCCACACAATCATTGACCAGCGAAATATCTTTTAGGTTTCTTGGTGCTGTTTTCCTTGCATAAGGTTCTGCCAAAAAGGTATCTCCCCATATGCTATACTCATACGCATTCTCATTCAAAACAGTAACAGCATCCCAGTTACATTCTGAATAATAACCTTGATTGATCCTTGCCGCATTTTTTCCTGAGAAGATCAATTCGAGTTCTTTCTCGTTGTCTATGAATTTACCTGGATTGTTTTTGTTTTTATAAATATCCCCCATGGTATGGGCGCAATTGGTTGTCATAATGGTAAACTTGCCTTCATTCCCTATTTCATATGGTGAGGTAGCTCCCATTTCGTGGGTCAAGCCAAATAAATGAGACATTTCGTGCAGGAATATGTTCCGGCGAAATTGATACGCATTGAAATTTATTTTAAATATTGCAGTTTTGTATCCGTGAGGATTTGCTCCATTTATGCCAATGGCATCTCTGATGGTATCTTTTTTTCCTTCTTGATTTACAATTATTTTGTCGGGATTTGACTTACGATGAACGTAACAAATTACATCTGCTTTGTTGAAGCTTCTTAGATAAGAGATTCTTTTGAATTCATTGTTTAATGCTTCTGAATCTGAATTTAGATTATTAAAGTCCTTGATATTAACAGCATTAAAGGAAAACGCATCTATTGATTCAATATCTTGAAATGCTATTTCAGAAATGGCAACAAGACTCAATTTCATGTTAACACCTGACTTGTCTAAGATTTCATTTGATTCTCTAAATACCTTGGTAGAATGTTGTTGAATTTCGGCATTTGTTGTTGGCACATTGGGATTGCTTGAGTAAAGAACTGCAACCTTGATTTCATGTTTTGTACTTCCTTGACCATAGGTGCTTTCAATGGTTGATAGGATCAAAGTGAGAAGAGTGAGAGAAAGTAATAATGTCTTTTGGGGTAGTTGAGGTTTCATTTTGATTGATTTAAGTTTGATCTAAATCACCATCTAGATACATATGTACCACTTCTATTTTTGAATTTACTTCGAGTGTTTTATAGATGGCTTTGATATGGGTTCTGACTGTGTTCATGGATATGTTGAGTTTTTCACCAATCAACTTGTAACTTAATCCGTCGGATAAGGCGGAGACAATATCAAGTTGTCTATCTGTTAATTTGCTATTGTTTGCAGCAGGTTTTTTGCTAGCTACTGGAGAGAAATGCTGCGCAATTTTTCTGGCAACAGCCGGAGACATATAGGATCCTCCTCTATACACTGTGAAAACAGCATCCATAATCACCTTCAGTGAGGTTTTTTTAGAAATATAAGAACAAGCACCTGCGCAGAGCGCTTTAAAAATACGCTCAGATTCATCAAAAGCAGTGAGCATGATGATATCGGTTTTGTCCAGTCCCTTTTTAATATACGGAATGCCAGTAATCCCATCCATCCCAGGTAAGCCTATGTCAAGCAATATTACATCCACTGGTAATTTTACTTCTTTAATTTGCTCCAAAGCTTCCTCCACACTAAATGCATCAAAGGCCAATTCTAAAGCCGGATACATTTCAATACTGCTTACCAAACTTCTATGAATCGTCTGATCGTCCTCTATAACGCCTACTCTAATTAGTTCCATAATCAATTTTTTCTAAATTTAGTTTAAATATTTGATTGGCGGTATCACATTTTGATGTGATGCCGCCAACAAATTGTTTTTTGTATTTGATAAATTTAAAAAGGACTATATTTAGTGAAATCCATCTAAGAACAAATTTCACAATTCACCAAGGAAACATATAAATGAGATCGTTACTTCTAATTTCCTTCCTACTCATTATGTATAATTGTTTGGGCGCTCAAGCCAAATATAACTACAATTGGTTGTTTAGCAATAACACAGAGATCACTCTCCCTCTAACTAAGCGAAATTCTATTTTCTAAAAAAAGAATAATCAGTTTTTTTTAATACGAATTGGTAAACCCTCAACATGGATATAATAACAAAAAATCCAGATAACATTCATTAGAGCCGTTTCTATAAAACTACTATCCACCAAGAATCCATAAGCTTAGTACCATCTTGTATACATATAACATGTACACCTTTGGTGCTTGGAAGATCAGAAGATTGTACAGTATGTTTTCCGATGGAAAATGTTTTATTTGCGATTGTTTTTACATTATTGGAGCTGAGGTCATAAGATTCTATATTGTAATGTCCTTCCTTAGCGATCGTAAAGGTAAGATCTCGCAAAACATCTTCTGTGACTGTGAGTGGTTTGGAGATCATGGCATCAGATTGGATTGCGCCTATCTCAAAGTAGCATACGAAGTTTTCATCATACATATGTGGGCCAGCTTTCATTGTATGAGGAGGATCAGAGGGGTTGTATGGATTAGTCGAAGTATTGTCGTAGGTGGCAGTGGTATAGATTTTTGTTCCTTTGGGTAGATGGAGTGATTCCTTGAAAATGTATTTTTCTCTCCAATGAAAATCCCAATCGTTGATAGATAAGATAGATATTGAAGACTGATCTGGTAAGACAGCAAATACTTCCCAACTTCTGCATAACAGATGCGCTAGTGGGGTAATGGATCGTAAATTCACATCAATAGGTAGTTCTAAAGAAGATGAAATTCTCTTTTTCAATTCTTTTTCCAAAAGAAAGGTATCAGCCAGCAATCCGGTGTGTGCCAAAGGTACATTTTGAAGGATAGGACTAGGATGATCAGCAAAAGAAAGATGTACACAACTACTGTCGGTCTGCACTTCACCAGATGGACCATAATGGATATGGAGTAGGAGTTCAGAATTACTTGGGAGGTAGAGGTGTTCACTTTCTGAAAGTTCGTTGCTGCTTGTATGTGGCATCCAGCTCATCCAATTGGGGAATGATGCGGTAAAGCCTATGCTCCCATAGGCATAAAATCCATATCGAGGATCCCACGTATCCATCTTAGAAGAACTACCGATCGGTGCTATCGATATATTGGCAGAGCGAACGATTTCTTTATTACCAGGTTCGAAAACGACATCTGTGATGTACTTGTCAGTGGGTATATCAAGCTCTAATGGAAAGACCTGATACTGATCATAATAAATGCCATAATGCTCGAATGGCTCAGACATGCATACGGTATAGTCATAAAAAGAAAGTGAATTATCCTGTAGAGTAGAACCGAACTCGGTTCTGCTTCCAGCTGGTAAACCTTCATCTATCCATTTTTCTAATAACTTTTTTTCCTTGTCTGAGATAAATCTTTCGTTAGCATATTTTACTTTATGATGGTCTGCCTTAAATGGAGGCATCAATTTAATATCTATAACAAATTTGATCATACTTGCATAACTAGCTACATCATCATAAGTATTAAGTGGAATGGGGCCAATATCACCATCTTGGTGACATGACTGGCAATTCTTTTTGATGATAGGTGCTATGTGCTCGTAGTAGGTAACTTGAGCATTGCAAATGATGCTGCATAAAAAGTAGGAAATTAGTAAATACCATTTCATCGCTTTGTGATATAACAACCAATAGGATCTGGCCATGGCTTAGGAGTCGTACGATTGGCTATAGCATTTTTAATAGCGATCTCTAGATCCTCCGTGACTTTACCATGTCTCATCCTACCTGGGGCCGCATACGAGTCGTTAATCCTTCCTTGGTATAAAATTTCATCCTTATTATTTACAAAAACTACTTCTGGTGTGACGGTGGCTTTGTATTTATCGGTGATGGTTCTGTCATGATCAATCTGAATGGTGAATTGATCCAGATCATACTTCTTTTTGAACAGAGATGCTGATTTGATGTGGCTTCTTCGTTGCGGAAATATAGCTACGAACTTGACTTCTTCACTGTACTCTGAAGATAATTTATTGAGTGTCTTGCCTAAGTAATTACACACAGGGCATTCTTCCGCCATAAATACATATGCAGTATAGTTTGTTTGGCCGATCATAGGTTGTGATCCGAAAAATAGTGCAAGTAGAATAGTGTAGAATTTATACATACATTAAAAGTATAATTTTCCATTCAATTACATACTTGGCAGGACCTGAAACAGCGTAAATATTAACTGAATCATCATATTCAGCTTTGAAATTAATTGATTGAGTTCATAGAGAATGAGTATCAGGGAATTAATATGGATATTTAGCTCAATGAAATGAGCAAGGTCTTTTTATTGAAATTTAGATAATTAAATAAGTTTCTTTGAAAGTGATACAGTTATACGTGAACAAAACTTTTTTTGTACTTTTTAGACCAAAAGTTGTTAATATATGAAATTACTTCTTGGAATACTTTTCTGTTTTACAACAAATATCGGTATAGGGCAGATTTATACAACGAATGATGGATTGGT
This sequence comes from uncultured Saprospiraceae bacterium, assembly GCA_937950315.1. Lineage (GTDB taxonomy): Bacteria > Bacteroidota > Bacteroidia > Chitinophagales > Saprospiraceae > JAHDBF01. The sequence continues at coordinate 28,151 of CALFDU010000059.1, forward strand.
TCGTTTTGTCTCTGAAGCTCCTCTTGAAATTATCCAGGCCAAATCTAATCAGGTGCAAGGTTTAATAGATTTAGAAAAGAATGTATTTGCTTTTAAATTGTATATCAAGTCTTTTGAGGGTTTCAATAATCCTTTGCAGCAAGTACATTTTTATGAGAACTATATGGAAGTTAATGATTTTCCGATTGCCACTTTTAAAGGAAAATTATTGGAACCAGTACAAATAGGAAAAGGATTGTATAGAGCGAAAGGGAGGCTGGAAATACATGGCAAGTCTGTAGAGAGGATTATTGAAGTAGAACTGCTCTTAGAGGGTCGTGAAATAGAATATACTACATCATTTACTATTCCTCTAGAGGATCATGATATTGAACTTCCTCAAATTGTTTATCAGAAAATTGCAGAAGTAATACGGGTAAAAGTAGATGGTAAATTGATAATTCGAGATGAATAGAATCTTTATTATATTACTTTTCCTATTGCCAAGTACCATTTGGGCACAGTATCCATGCTGGCAAGAAATAAGTCTGAAGGAGAAGATTGATATCCAATCAATGCAGGTTGATTCTCTTGGTTTCTTGTGGATAGCAGATCTACACAATTTATATCGCTACGATGGTAATGATCCTATAGTCAAGCTTCAATTAGTTAATGAGTCGATTACCGCATTTAATTATACTGCAGATGAGATATTGGTAGGAACTTCATACGGTCGTATACTTAAGTTGAAAATAGATAATGAAGGTTTTGAAGTTCTTCAAGATAGTACATTAAATGAACCTGTAACGAATATTCTATATATCGATGATAGTCACTATATAGCCGCTTCTTATGAATCAGGCATTAGGATAAGAAATAACGATCTACAGAAAAAAATGGATGTTGATCATGGATTGGTTAGTAATGAAGTATATGACTTGGCATTACATAATGGTAAATATTATCTAGCTACAGATCAAGGCATACAAGTACTTGATGTATCAGATAGCATTACGGTTATGGACGTAATAAGTACAGATGATGGACTATCTGATATAGTGATTACAAATTTAATATCCAAGGGAAATAAATTATGGTATACTGATTATGACAATCATCTTGGAAGTATAGATTCAGATAATAATATAGTCAATTATTCTTTCGATGAAAAATCAAAAATCAACGATGTTATCTCTCTTGGAGATCAGATCTTTTTGGTTACGGATTTTGGTTTGATGACTTTTTTTGATGGTCAATTTATACAACAATATCCAATCAAAGGGAAAGAGAAAATCTCTAATATACAGAATGATAAAGAAGGTAATATTTGGATGGTCAATGGGAACGGGAAACTCTTGAAGGGCAATCTTTACTTTCAAAAAATAGATATACAGTCTGGCAATATTACTGCATTCACAAAGTTTGGAGATTACTATATGATTGGTAATAGTGATGGACTATCTAGCTATCAATATAACAATGAAAGAAAAGTCAGTTCAAATAATATAACCCACTTAGTCAATTTTAAAAATTATCTAATTGTAGGTACGTTCTCTAAAGGGATAATGATCTATGATCGTGAATTGAATCTTGTACAACATATTAAAGAATGGGGTTCGTATAAAAACCAATCCGTACTAAATACACATGTAGCCGATAACCGACTGTATGTGTCTTCTCTCACTGGTGTTGTAGAATTTGAATTAGTAAATAATAAACTTAAAATCACAAGAAACTTTGACGATCTTATCGGACCTGGCTACATATATGCTATGATGTTGAATGCCGATCAAATGTATTTTGGAACAGATAGAAAAGGATTGATCGTACTAGATAGGAAATCGAAGGAAGTCACAGAATATCGAAAGTTTTCATCTGGAGTTAAGGTTGGATCTATATATGCAATAGCACAAGACAATAATGGTAAGGTATGGGTGACATCAGAAAATCACGGGTTGGGATATTTAGAAAATGACAAATTAATCTCTGTAAATAACATAAAAAATACCTCTGATAGGTATACATCGCTATCGTTGACATATAGTGGATATTTACTAGCTGTTCGTGATTTTAGCATTGACTTGATAGATCCTAGAAGTAACCACATCATGTACTATGATAAAGAATTGGACTTAGAGGAAGCTAAGACCTACTTAAATACGATGCATACAGAAGGTGATCAAATATATTTTGTACATGGCAGTAATGTCTATATGTATTCTGCGAAGGACAATATCAAGATACATCCGAATGTAGTCATAGATGAAGTGTTGGTAAATTTAACTCGGGTTACGACCGAGCAAAGCTTTGATGAAGATAATAACAATATAGAATTTAGCTTCTCAGGTAGCTGGCTGACAGATCCATCAAAGCTTACCTATGAGTATTTTTTAGAAGGATTTGACAAAGATTGGAGAGCCACAAAAGATAAGTCTGTCTCGTTTAGAAAATTGCCTCCAGGTAAATATAACTTTCGAGTAAGAGCCTCAGAAAATGGATATTTTCTAGATGAACCCGAAGATTCTTATAGCTTTGAAATCAGGTCTCACTTCTACAATCTTTGGTGGGTGAAGAGCCTGTTTATGATACTCTTAGGGCTGATAGTTTGGAGTATATTCAAAGCCATAGAAGGAAGGAAAAAGGAAATACTAGCTCTGGAAAAATTGAATATTGAAAATCAATTTATAAACCTTAAAAATCAACTCAATCCTCACTTTCTATTCAATGCATTCAATACATTGATAGGTTTAATAGAAGAGGATAAAGATCGAAGTGTTGCCTTTGTGGAGAGGATGACAGACTTCTATAGAAATATCCTCGAACATGGTAAGCAAAATCTTATCACACTGGCACAAGAGCAAGAAATGCTAAATCAGTACATGGCTATTCTGAAGTCTAGATTTAATGGTCAGCTGGATATTCAGATAGATATTAACGATAATACTGCAGAATATAAACTACCGCCGATGACTTTACAGCTATTGTTAGAGAATGCTGTCAAGCATAATGTAGTCAGTAGTAAAAATCCACTCAAGTTTAGTATCGAGCAAGTGCAAGATAAAGTCATTGTCCGGAATGTAAAAACTGCACTGGTACAAGATGTACAAAGCACTAAAACAGGATTAGAAAATATCAAAAGAAGGTTTGAGCTAGTAGGACTACCTAAGCCGATAATAAGGAATGTGGATGTTTTTTTTGAAGTTATCATTCATCTCAAAAAAAGTAAAAATTAATGAAAGCAATAATAGTAGAAGATGAACAATTAGCCGCTAATAGATTAAAGAGAATGATTAATGAGGCGGCACCAGATATCAAAGTCGTGTCAACCTTTGAAACAATAGAGGACACAGTGTCTTTTCTTAATAGTCGAAAAGATATAGAAATAATATTCTTGGACGTACATTTGGCTGATGGAAATAGCTTCGAATTGTTCAATATCATGGACGTGAAATGCAATGTAATATTTACAACTGCTTATGACCAATATGCCATAGAGGCTTTTAGGAAAAATGCTACTGACTATCTACTCAAGCCACTAAAAAAAGAACATCTTGCGGAAGCTATCGCAAAAGCAAAACCAGTTTCCAATAACTTACTAGAAGAAATCAAAACTCCTTACAAGAAGCGGATCATTATAAAGTTCATGTCAAAACTGCACAGCATAAAGACTGATGAGATAGCTTATGTGTTTTCGAAGAACAAGATTTCCTATTTCTACATGATAGATGGTCAGCGATATCCCTCTGACTATAAACTACAGGATGTTGAAAACCTACTCGATCCAAGCATTTTCTTTAGAGCGAACAGACAGTTTATTATCCATTTAGATGCTGTAGAAAGTATGACAAAGCACCAAGCTTCTAGGATTAAGGTAGTCGTAAAACCTGCGATTTCTGAAACGATCATTGTCAGTACAGATAAGACTCCAGTGTTTAAGGAATGGTTGAATAGATAGAGAGAACAACAGGGCTTTTTAATCAAACTCGCAAAAGTTCCATAGCACTCCTGACGGATCATGTAAAAAACTCTCCTGACTATGTAATAATTCGCAGGGATATGCTGATAAGATACATCGAAGCCAAAGATATCGGAGTAGATCTTGGTAAGACATAAATGAAAGTACAGATAAATTATGTCACTTTTATCCTTCTCAAGGATGGTTGGGTATATATGACTTTAGAACTATCCAATCTCTAGACTGATAGGCAGATATTGAATCGTATTCTAGAGTAGAAAATGCATTGACTTTTTCCTTACATCAAACCATCCCTAGTCTTCGCTCAAGACAGAACTTGGGTTATTAGATTTAATCAATAGTAATCTCTAGTTAGGAAAATAATTCTTTATCCATGGCATTAAGTCTTATCAATATCCAGATTACATGTTTCCATTAAGTAAGATTCAGATCAATATCAAAGTGATTCAGAAAGCAAATAGCCTAGTTCAATCTTTTTTATTAACGATTTATAATTTCTACCATATATTTTAGAGCTACACTTAACAGAAAAAGCTTAATATGAAAATATTTGGATTTACACTATCTCTTCTTTTAGTGGCGAATATTGCTTTCGCTCAATGTACTGCATCTTTCACATGGAATGATACCGATATTACTATCCAGTTTATGGATATAAGCACAACAGATGTTGGTGATCCTATTGTAAGTTGGTTCTGGGATTTTGACGATAATGGAAATACATCAACAGAGCAAAACCCTCTTTATACCTTCAGTGAAGCAGATAAATATGATGTTATATTGACTATAACTACTCAAAATGGATGTATTTCTAGTATTGAAATAGAAATAGAAACATGTGTGCTAGCGGTCAATCATACAATAGGAGTATGCGATATTAACGGTAACATTCCTGTAGATATTACGGTCAATGATCCTTGGGACGTAGCAGAAGAAGTAGATATAATTTTAGATGGACAATCAGTGCTTGGTAGCCCATTTATAATTGATGACAGTAACCCGATAAATGTTTCAGTGGATGTACCCGGTGATGGTCTAGATCATGTGATTCAAATTCAGAGCATAGAAATAGCTACCTGTGCGAATGCTATTGAGTTGACTACAGATGATTGTAATTCGGATTGTTTTTTATCAGGACTACAAGTTGGATATCCAGCAGGTGTAACTCATACTGTAGATGTAGGTGATGATTTCTTCAACCCAGTTTCTGTAGGTTTAGTTCTTGGAGATATTGTAAATTTTGATTGGATCGGTGATGGACATAGCACTACTTCCGATGCTACTACTGGTCCTGATGCCTGGAATAGCGGAGTAATCAGTATTGGATCTAGCTTTGAAGTTGTAATAGATAATCCTGGAACACATCCTTTCTATTGCATACCTCACGGAGGACCAGGTGGTGTTGGTATGAGTGGAGAGATACTGGCAAATTGCCCATCCGGCAATAGTCTTGATTTATTGATATCATTTAATACCACGTTGGCCGATGCAGCAGGATATAACATCTATTATGATGGAGTCTTAGTAACTGGTAGTCCATTCTCATATACAGGTACTGGAACACAGAGTCAAACAATATCAATTGTAGGTGATGGGTTGTTACATCCATTAATAGTTGAAGATGTAAATGATCCCTCTTGCACATTATCTATGGATTACAATTCTCCTGATTGTAATCAAGGAGGTGGTAATCCAGTATGTAATATAACTTTAAGTCTTGGTCAACCAAGTGGGTGTGATGCCAATCAAGATGTCATGGTAGATGCTACCGTTATAGTTGCGAACGGAGGAACAGGATTTAATTTATCCATAGACGGTGGTACTCCAACATTTTATACCTACAATATACCATCAACAACAATAGTACTTAGTTTACCAGGTGATGGGCAAAACCATACAATATCTGTAACTGATGATGCAGATAGTGGATGTACGACTACAACGGTAATCAATACTCCTAACTGTAACTTGCCTTGCAGTATTACGAATCTCGTGGTTTCTGAAGCTGGAGCTACAGGAGGGATAACACATACAGTAGAAGTAGAGGATTTTATATTCAA